>JBBWZU010000492.1:0-8783 GCA_039649225.1 Hyphomicrobiales bacterium
CAGGTGCGGCCGGGTGTGTTTGTCGGCGCCGAGGCGCGCTATCTGCGCAGCCACGACGGGTTGATCCCGAATGCGCTCAAGGGCGAGGCGCTTTTCCTCGGTCCGACGTTCTACACCAAGCTGACGGCGAACAGCTTCATGTCGGTGGCGTGGAACGCGCAGGTGGCCGGACGCGCGGTCGGGGAACCGGGCGGGCTCGATCTGACGAATTTCGAGCGCCACCAGGTGCGCTTCAGGCTCGGCGTTGAATTTTAGCGCTCGTCCGGATCGGCCGCCGGCACGATGCTCGGCGCATCCGGCTTCTTGCGCCAGGCCGCGACCGTGGTGCGCAGGCGCACGACGAGGCCCCACAGCGGCGCCGAATGCTTGATCATGCGCTTGGCGCTGCGTTTTGCCAGCGCCAGTGCCGTCACCGGCAGGCCGCGCAAGGTCGCCGAGGCCGAATAGTCGTAGAGCAACTGCTCGGTATCGCACCAGTCGCGCTTGTACGGCTCGTCCCCGATGGTGAAGTCGAAGCGCCGCAGCCCGCGTTCGATCGCGAACTTCAGAAGCTCGCGCAGATGCGCGGCGCCGGGGCCGAAGCGCGAGACCTCGCCGTCGTCGTAGCTTGCCAGGATATGATAGTAGCAGTCGCGGAACGTCAGCCCGAGATTGACCGCCGCGAAGGTGCCGCCGACATCGAGCCGGCTCAAGTGCACGAGGCCGCGCAACTGCGGCGCGGTCGCCAGCTCTTGGTAGAACGCCGCATGGCCCGGCTTGGCGAACAGATTGCCGATACCCATGCGGGCGAACGACTTGGTCTTCTGCTGCGCCAGCGTGTCGAGCGTCTTGCCGAGATCGCTCTCATCCGGATTGACGAAGCGGACTTCGCCGAGATCGCCGAGCTTCTTGAGCTTGGTACGGTCGCGCCGCCGTGTCGATGACGAGCGCTTGGCGCTGTAGAATGTCTCCCAGTCGGCGCCAAGGTCGGTCTCGTAGGCATTGCTCGGGTTGAGCTGCACGTCGAGATGAAGCATCGGGTTCGGCTGCGTGCCGATCTTCGCCGGCATCTTGCCAAGCGCGATGGTGTCGTGGCGCAGCGCGGGCGTTGCCTGCAGCAGCGCGCGGATCTCGGCCCACATGTCGGCGCAGGCGCTGGCGGAGATGGGCGCGAAGCCCGGCGCGAGCAGCGGCGCGTTGTAGTCGCACAGATCCTGCCCCAGGAACGTCAGACGCCGCGTGAAGGCGCCGCGCTCGACGCTCAGTGGAAGCAGAAACACGATCTCGTCGCCGCGCCGGCCGATGACGATCGCGGGCGTCACGCCGCTCGGCGCGCCGATGTGGCGCTGCCAGGCGGACAGCCAGTCGAAGGTCTGGAACGGCGTGCAGTCGGCGATTTCCTGGAACCTGCGCCAGATTGGCTCGATGCTCGCAAGATCGTCGTGCACCGACAGCGTGATGGCGGAGCGCGCGGCCAAGGCCGTGCCGGCCGTGGCAGAGTGCATGTCGGCCATGCTGGTGCGCGCATGCACGATGGTGTCTGCTGCCTGTCCCACGGTCCGCCACAAAAATTGGAGTGAAGCTGCGATCCGCAGTCTGCCCGCTATCCCTCAATAAACCGTTGTGAGGATTGTCGAATGTCCGCCCGCCGGCGCGCTGGTGCATGCACAAGGCATTGTTATTACTGATAAAAATATGGAACCGGCGCGATCCGCGAACGGACCGATTGCGTCCCGGAATTCGCGCTGACAGCGCGCCGGTCCCGGCTAAGATGTGCCGCCTCCAACGCGTGACATGTGCATGATGAAATCTGTCGGCTCGCTTTTCTTCGCGTTTGCTGTCGCCCTCGCCATGCTGGTGCCCGCCAAGGCTGCGCGGCTGGACAGTGCGGTTCGCAGCGGCGATTTCCCGCGCGCCGTCAAGTCGGTCGGTCCGGCGGCGGAGCGCGGCGATGCGCGCGCGCAGGCCCATCTCGGGTTCATGTATCAATATGGGCGCGGCGTGCCGCAGAATTACCGCCTTGCCTATTACTGGTACCGGCGCGGCGCCGAGCAGGGCAATGCGGCTGCGCAGCATCTGCTCGGTCTCCTCTACGACAAGGGGCAGGGGACGCCGACCGACCACGTGCTGGCGCATATGTGGCTCAGCCTTGCGGCGGCGGCGACCAAGGGCGCGGAGCATGAGGACAATGTCCGCCTGCGCGACGCGGTCGCCTCGAAGATGAGTCTCGGTCAGTTGTCGGACGCGCAGTCGCTGGCGGTGAGCTGGGTGCCGAAGCCGGAGCGGTGATTCCGAGAAGCTAATCGAAGCGATTGCAATCGAGCGCGGTGCGCTCCCTCTCCCCGTCGGGGAGAGGGCTGGGGTGAGGGGCCTCGCATTCTCGATAGTTCTTAACCCCTCACCCGGATCGCTATCGCGATCCGACCTCTCCCTGTGGGAGAGGTAAAGAAAGTGCTCTCACAATTCCGGCTCGCCGTTCGGCTGACGCCGGATGTTGGCCGGCATGGAGGGCGCAAACGCCGCGCCCAAATTGCCGGGCTCCGGCAGCATCAGTGTTGCGCTGATCGCAGCCTTGACCAGCGTCGCCTCGCGCCCTTTCACGGCGCGCAGCACCCAGCCCTGATGATCCTGGCCGGTGCGCAGCCGGATGACGGTGTTGGTCGCCTGATCGAGAAACACCGCGAAGCCTTCGGTGTCGCTCGCAATCGCGCCGACCAGCGTGAGCGATGGGCGGTCCGGCTCGGCCGCGGGCGGCGCGGACGGAGCCGGGGCGGCAACCGGCGCCGCCACGACGCCCGGCGCCGGCGCGCGCCGTGATGCCAGGAACAGCGGACGCTCGCGCGTTGCGCTGAGTTTCGAGAGGGGAATGGCCCAAAGCGGATTGGCGCTCGGCTCGGACGGCTTGGCGGCCGGCGGGCTCGGCCGCGGTGTTTCGATCGGCTCGCCTTCGCCCGCGCGCGGCGCGGCCGGCAGCATGTCGACCGGCGCCGGTACGACGCGCGACGGCGCGACGTCATCTGTTGGGCTTGGCGGATTGGCGGCCTGCGCATCGCTCCCCGCCAGGAGCAGCGCAGCGATCAGCAGAGCATGTCCCGCAAAAGTGGGTATCGGTTTTGCGAATAAGGACATGCGCAGACGAAAAGTGAGAGCAGGATGACGGTTTGAAGAAAAGTCATCCGGCTCGAATGTGCGGCGCGCGTTCACTTCTCGCCCTGCCAGCGGCCGGCGACGCCGAGCAGCAGCCGCATGCGGCCGCCCTCCTGCGCGGACGTTGCCTGCGGCGATTGCGCCACCATCTGCTCGACGAACAAATACGGCATGCCGGCTTCGAGATCGTAGAGCAGTTTCTGCAGCGCGGTCGGATCGATCTCGCAGCTCGCCAGCACGTTCACGAAGCCGTCTTTGGCCTGCACGCCCTGCACATCGACTTGCGAGGAGAGCACGTTGCCGCCCACTTTTGTCACCGCATCCGCGACGCGCTGCAGCAGCGTCGCGCCCGCGACCGTGACGCTCTGGCCCTCGAGGAACGGCGAGCCGGCGGGCGCGTCGCCGTTCGGTGCCCCGGGGAGCGCGACCGCGGGCTTGCGCCCTTCAAGCTGCGCCAGCAGGTCCGCGGCGGCCGCGACCGACTGGCGCTTGTCGAGAATGTCCGTCACACCGCTCCACGCCAGCGCCAGCAGCGCGATCACGGCGGCCGCATAACCGAGCGCCGCGAGCAGTGCGCCAAGGCTCGCGTAGCCTGTTGCGTGGCGTTTGGTTGGGGCGGTGCTCATGAGTGTAACGCGAACACGGGTTCGATCTGCGCCTCGATGTGAAAGCGCTCGCCCGGATCGGTCGGCGCGCGCGTCGTCGGCGCGAAGAAGGTCGCACGCGTAAAGTGCGGCGACTGTTCCATCAGGCGGATCAGCGCCGGTGCATCGCGCGTCACGCCGATGACGCGCAGCTTGTCGCCCTCGATGCGCAGCTCGGTCACGTAGGTGTGGTCGGGCAGGATCTGCGAGAGCACCTCGAGCACGATCACCGCCGATGCGCTCTGCTGCTTGCGCCGCTCGAGCGCGCGCAGCGGGGTCGAGGCCTGCGTGGCGCTGTCGCGGCCGGCGCGCAGCGCCATGCGCCGCTCGGCGATACGGCGGGTCAGCTCATCCTGGCGGCTCGCCAGACTGGCCCCGACGAAACCCGCGGCGCTGAGCGCAATGCCGGCGGACAGTCCCGCCACGATCAGCACGGCGGCGAGCACGAACCGCACGCGCGCCGCGTCGAGCACGCCGCGCGTATGATGGTCGAGCACCTGGATCGGAGCTTCGCCCGGCGGAGCGGTCGTGACCACGACGGCATCCGCGCCCGCAGTGCTGAGCGCATCGACCAGCGGCTGCACCGTCGCGCGCGCGGTCGCCGCCACCGTCACCACCATGCGGTCGGGACCGGCTTCGGCCGGCAGCCCGTATCCAAAGGCCGCATCGATCGCGGTCCACGGCGTGAGTCGGTCGATCTGCGCCCGCACCACGCCGGAGAGGAATTCGGTCGCGCGCTTTGGCAGCTCGAGCGGCCGGAACAGGAAACGCGCCGGCCGCAGCACGAGTTCGGCCCGGCTGCCGCGCAGCAGCGCCGCGATGTTGCCGGGATGATCGGCGGTGATCTTGCCGTCGGCGATCAGCGCGCGCCAGAATGGCAGGCCGGAGGGGGTCGCGCTTGTTCCGGACTGGAACACGAACGAGCCGTCATCCTCCTCGATCACCTGCACGCGCTTGCGCGTGCCGAGCGAGGACAGCGCGCCGATGATGAGGCCCGCGACGGAATCGATCCAGCGCGTCAGATAGCCAGTGATGTCGGACAGGCCGCTCATCGCGTGGCCCGCGCGTCGGTCTGCGCATCGTCGATGTCGTCGCGCCAGGTGAGGATCCGGTACGGCTCGGTGCCGTTGTCGGTCAGGAAGATCACCACTTCGGTCGTCATGCGCTGTCCGCTGTCGAATGCGATGCGGGCGGTCACCCGCACCGACTTGCCGCCTTGCGTGGTCGCAAGCGCTTGCGCGGCGCCGAGCGATTCCACGAGAGCCTGCGCATCTTGCGGGGCAGCGTTCCGCGCCGCAAGCACCGCCTGCAGCCGCGCCGGCGCCATGCCGGGCAGGGCCGCGATCACCTGCGGGGCCGCGTCGAGGATGTTGATCTGCGGGCGGCCGCTATAGACGGTCAGGAACGGCAGCGCGCGCTCGACCATCAGGTCCGGGATGCCGAGCACCAGGCCGAGCTCGCCGGTGTGCGGGAACTGGCTGCCGCGCGGCGCATAGATGACGCCGGCGGCGCGATAGTTCGACGCCTCGTTGTCGGCGATGTTCGCCGAGGGCGGCGAGCGCCAGGCGATGATGCGGTCCGCATAGGCTTGCGCGTCATTGGGGGCCGCGCCGAGCGCCGCGAACAATCCGGCCAGCAGTTCCTTCGGCGCGGCATTGAGGTCGATGCGGGCGGTCTCGGAGTTGAAATCGGTGGTGACTTGCGCGTTGCCGACGCGAAACACGAAGCGGCCGCGCGTCGGCATGCTCTGCTGCGCGCCCTGTTGCGCGCCTGGCGGATTGGCGATGAGCTGATAGACCGCAAGCTCGATCGCGGCGCGCGCGCAGCCTTCCGCCTGCAGCCGCTCGTCATGCACCGTGAATGCCGTCGCGGTGTTGATCACATAGACCGAGAAGATCGTCGCAAGCGTCGCCAGCGCGGCGATGATCCACAGCACCGCGACCAGGATGAAACCATCGGCGTTCTGTTTGCGCATCGCTCAGCCCGACGGCTGGGGTTGCGCGGCCGGCCGGTCCAGGCAATCGGCGATCACCTCGGCCGCAATGCAATCGGCCGGCATGTCGGCGTGCACCAAGGTTGCGGTCGAGGCCGCGAGCGTGCGGTCCGTGGTCGCGTCACGCAACTGAATGCGGATCGCGGTCGGCAGCTTGGCCTCGTTGCGCCAGGCGTTGCGCCAGATACGGTCCGGCCCCGCATAGGCGAAGGCCACGCGATAGGGCGCGCGCACCAGAACCACCGGATCGGACGGGGCCGGCTGCACGTTGATGCCGTCGCGGCCGACCGGCAGGAAGCGCGCCCGCGTGCGCACCGTGGCGAGGCCCCGGTCGCTGCCGGTCTCCTGAATGCGCACCAGCTCCAGGCCGGGACGGGTGTTCGGTCCGACCGCGCCACGCAGGAACGTGACCGACAGCTCGGTGCCGTCGAACACCGGCGTGCGGATCGCCGCGCTGGTGGAGATGAATTCGGCGGCCGCGACGTCGGCGACGATGCGCTCGAGCCCGGCCGCGAGCGTCTCGGCGCGCTGCACGCGCGTAAAGCCGCGGTTCCAGTTCGGCAGCCATTGCGACGTGATCGTCGTGAGCGCCGCAAGGATCACGCCCATCAGCGCCGTGGCGAGCAGCGCTTCCACCAGCGTGAAGCCCGCAATGCGGGCGCTGCGGCGCGGCGTCATTGCGTCGGCCTCCGGCGCAGCCGCACGGTGTTGACCTGCAGGATCGGCCCGGCGGGGGACTGCACGCGCAGCACCACCGTTTGCGGAATCCAGTTGCCGGCCTGCGGATCGACGAAATCGGCGTAGAACGGCAGCACGTCGGCGCGCCAGCGATGGCCGCCGATCTCGCCCGCCATAGTGCCGGGCACCAGCTGATTGCGGTCGGGCAGGCCGGTGAAAATCGTGCGCGTCGTCTCGACGAGGTCCAGATGTCCGCCGACCGAGCGCGCGGCGCGTGTCGTCACCGCAATCAGCGACCCGATCGCCGCCAGCGAGACGGCGACGACCGACAGCGCGACCAGCACCTCGACCAGCGTAAAGCCGGCTTCGCGCGCGCGCTTCGCCCGTACTCCGCTCATTCCCGCGCAGGCGGGAATCCAGGGCCACGAATCCAGGACTTTGAGCATACGGCTCCGAATCCCCGCTTTCGCGGGGACGAGCGGATTTGCAGCTTTTGGCCCGCTACGTTCCATCGCGCGAAACAACCTCAACTCCTCCGGTCAGCCAGTTGACGCGGATTTCATAACCGGTGCCGAGCCGCGTCAGCGCGATGGCGCCGCCGCATGACATGCCGGATGCAAAGAAGTTGATCGTCGCGCCGGCCGGCCGCTGATTGCAGCGCGCCGCCAGCAGCGCGTCGAACGCCACATCGTCCGGTATCTGGACCACGCGGCCGGTCGCGCCCGAGCGGATCCGGCGCGCCGGCGCATCGACGAGCGTTGCGACCTGCACGCGGTTGCGCATCGCGACATTGCGGTCGACCTTGAGCATCGCGGCGGTTTCGATCGCGAAGGATTCCAGGCGCGCGCGTGACGTGCCGCGCGGCACGATCGGAAGCAGGATGGCGGCGAGGATCGCCACGATGGCGAGCACGCAAACGACCTCGAGCAGCGTGAAGCCGGCGGCAAGGCTGTCGTCAAAGCTGCCGCCGTCAGCGCTGCCAGCTCGTGATGTCCTGCGCGTTGCCTGTTCCACCTTCTGATCCATCCGAACCGTAGGAGAGGATGTCATAGGCTCCATTCTGTCCGGGCGAGCGATAGACGTAGGGGTTGCCCCACGGATCGGGCGGCACCGCGCCGCCCTTCAAATACGGCCCGTTCCAGGTCGAGACGTTGCCGGGCTTGCGCACCAGCGCGGCAAGTCCCTCCGAGCCGGCCGGATAGCGTCCGGTGTCGAGATAATACAGATCGAGCGCGCTTGCGAAGCTCTCGATCTGGATCTTGGCGGCCTTCGCCTTCGACTCGCTGAGGTAGCCAAGGACACGCGGGCCGACGATTCCCATGATCAGCGCAATGATGGTGATCACGACCAGCAGTTCCACCAGCGTAAAGCCGCGCTGCGCGCTGCGCCGGCTCTTCGCACTGAAGTCCCACAAACGCCTGTTCAAGGTATGCCTCACCCGACGATCTGACTGACGGACAGCAGCGACGTCATCACCGAGACGATAAGGCCGCCGACGATGATGCTGATCGCGATGATCGACGCCGGTCCGACCACGCCGACCACGCGGTCGAGGCTGCGCTGCAGCTTCGCCTCGTAGAACTCGGCCACGCGCCCGGCAAGCATCGGCATCTGACCTGTCTCTTCTCCCAGCCGTAACATGCGCACCGCCATGGAAGGAAGCGCGTCGGTATCGGTCAGCGCGTCCGAGAGCTTGCCGCCATGACGCACGCGTTCCACCATCTGCGTCCAGATCGCGCGATTGCTCGAGGCAGCCATCATGTCGACCAGGATGCGCAGCGTGGTGGTCAACGGCACCGCCGCGCCTAGGAGAACGCCGAGATTGCGGCAAAACAGCGTAGTGCGGTGATACATCAGCATCGGCCGCACCAGCGGCAGACGCGAGACGACATTGACGACGGCGGCGCGCGTCGTCGGCCGTCGCATCAGGACCCATGAGCCCGCGATCGCCGCCACCAGGCCGATACCGAGGACGTCACCGTGCGCGCGCAGAAAATCCGAAATGGCGATGAACATCGACACCGTCGGATCGAGCTTGGCGTTGAAGTCGCGCAGCACGCTGGCAAATTGCGGCAGCACGAACAGCAGGAAGAAGGTCAGCACCGCCATCGCGGCGAGCAGCACGAAAGCCGGATAGCGCAACGCATCGCTCAGCTTGCGCCGCAGCGCCTCGGCGCGCGCGCGTTCGGCCGCCAGCACCTCCAAAATCTCGCCAAGCGAGCCGGAGGCTTCGCCGACGCGCACCAGCGCGACGTAGATCGGCGGAAACAGCGCGGGGTGATGCCCCAGCGCCTCGCCGAAGCTTTCGCCCGACAGGATGCTGGCGCGGACTTTGGCGACGA
>JBBWZU010000109.1:0-8385 GCA_039649225.1 Hyphomicrobiales bacterium
ACCTGCCGCAGAGCCGGGCGGCCGGGCGCGCGCGTGCAGATCTTCGGCCTGCTCGAAGCGCGCCTCATCAACGTCGACCGCGTGGTGCTCGGCGCGCTGGTCGAAAGCGTGTGGCCGCCGGAGACGCGCAGCGATCCATGGCTCTCGCGCCCGATGCGGCTCGAGCTTGGGCTCGATCTGCCCGAACGGCGCATCGGGTTGTCGGCGCACGACTTCGCGCAGCTGCTCGGCACGCCCGATGTCATTTTGACGCGCGCCGCGAAACTCGGCGGCGCGCCGACGGTTGCGTCGCGCTTCGTGCAGCGGCTCGCGGCGGTCGCCGGAGAAGAACACTGGAACGCCGCACGCGCGCGCGGTCAGAAGTATCTGCAATGGGCGCGCGATCTCGATCATGCCGAAACGATCATGCCGGCCCGACGCCCGCGCCCGACGCCGCCGCGCGACACGCGCCCGACGCAGCTCAGCGTGACGCAGATCGAGGATCTGCTGCGCGATCCCTATACGATCTACGCACGGCACATTCTGAATCTCGCGCCGCTCGATGCCGTCGACACGCCGCCCGGCGCGCGCGACCGCGGCACCGTCATCCACGGCGCGATCGGCGATTTCACGGCGTACTATGCCAAAGGCTTGCCGCCCGACCCGCTCGCCGCGCTGCTGGCGCTCGGCGAACGGCATTTCGCCACGCTGCAGGATTACCCCGAGGCGCGCGCGTTCTGGTGGCCGCGTTTCCAGCGTATCGCGCACTGGTTCATCGCCTGGGAGGCCGAGCGCCGCGCGAACGCGAGCGAATTGTTTGCCGAGGTGAATGCCCGCCTCGACATTCCGCTCGGTGAACGGACATTTCGTCTCACCACACGCGCCGACCGCGTCGAGCGTCTGGCCGACGGCCGCTACGCGATCCTCGACTACAAGACCGGCACGACGCCGACCGAGAAACAGGTGCGCACAGGTTTGTCGCCGCAGCTCACGCTCGAGGGCGCGATCGTGCGCGCCGGCGCGTTTCCCAACATTCCAAGAGGCGTCTCGCTGGCCGAATATGTTTATGTCGCGGTCCGCGGCGGCGATCCGGCGGGCGAAGCCAAACCGATCGAATTCAAGGAGGGCGATCCGAATTCGCACGCCGATGGTGCGCTCGCGCGCCTGATCGCGATCCTGGCGCGATTCGAGGACGAAGATATGCCCTATCGCTCACTGGTCAGCCCGATGTGGAAGACGCGCTACGGCGACTACGACCACTTGGCGCGCGTCAAGGAATGGTCGGCGACCGGCGGCGTCGATGAGGGCGACGAATGAACCGGATCCCCAGCGATGTGCTCGACGTCCAGCGCGCCGCGTCGAATCCGGCGGTGTCGGCCTGGGTGTCGGCGAATGCCGGCTCGGGCAAGACGCATGTGCTGGCGCAGCGCGTGATCCGCCTGCTGCTCAGCGGCACAACGCCGGAAAAGATCCTCTGCCTCACTTATACCAAGGCCGCCGCCGCCAATATGGCGAACCGCGTGTTCGAGACGCTGGGCAAATGGACCGCCTTCGACGACGCGAGACTCGACGCCGAAATCACGAAGATCGAAGGCCGCAGGCCCGACGCAACGCGGCGCATCCGCGCGCGGCGGCTGTTTGCCGAAGCGCTCGATACGCCGGGCGGATTGAAGGTGCAGACCATCCACGCGTTCTGCACACGGCTGTTGCATCAGTTTCCGTTCGAGGCTGACGTCGCGGCGCGCTTCGAGGTGCTGGAAGATCGCACGCGCTCCGAACTGATCGATCGCCAGCGCATGGCGGTGCTGCTGGAGGCCTCCGCCAAGCCCGACAGTCCGCTCGGCCGCGCACTCTCGACCGCGATCAAGGTCGCGGCCGATCAGACATTCGCGGACGTGGTCGGCGACGTGATTGCGCGGCACGCCGAGCTCACGACATGGATTGCCGGCACCGGCGGCGTCGATGCCGCAATGGCCGATCTGTCGCGCGCGCTCGGCATCAGGCCGGATGACAGCGTGGAGCGTGTCGAAGCCGAGATCGTGAATGGACCACTCCTGCCGCAGACGGAGTGGCCGACGGTCGCGACATTGTGCCGGGCCAGTTCGGCAAACGACCAGAAGCAATGCGAAAGGCTTTCGCGGGCGGCGGCTGCGAGCGGCGCCGAACAAACCCAAGAATATCTGTCGGTGTTTTTGACGGACAAGTCCGAAAAGCGAAAGACTGTCGTCACCGGCGGCTTTGCGAAGCAATATCCGGAGCTGGCCGAGCGCCTTACTCGGGAGCAGGACCGCGTCTGCGGCCTGATCGCGCGCCGCCGCGCGGTCGCGACACGCGAGCGCACCGCCGCGCTGATGACCGTCGCGGCCGAGGTGATCCGCCGCTATCGCACCGAGAAAGATCGCCGCGGCCTGCTCGATTACGATGACCTTATCGACAAGACGTTTCATCTGCTCGGCAATGAGCGCGCCGCATGGGTGCACTACCGGCTCGACATGGGCATCGATCACGTGCTGATCGACGAGGCGCAGGATACCAGCCCGCGCCAATGGGACATCGTCGAGCAGCTCGTCGCGGAATTTTTCGCCGGCAAAGGCGCACGCGAATTGCCGCGCTCGATCTTCGCGGTCGGTGACGAGAAGCAGTCGATCTTCTCGTTTCAGGGTGCCGAACCGGAAGAATTTTCCGCGCGGCGCCAGAAATTCGCCAGGGCCTATCGCGACGCCGCGCTCGAATTTTCCGAACTGCGCTTTCTCTACTCGTTCCGCTCGGTGCCGATCGTGCTCAACGCGGTCGATGCCGTGTTCGCGCGCGAAGAGGCGTTCGCGGGCCTTTCGAACGATCCGGTGCCGACCGTGCACGCGGCGGTGCGCGCCAATGCGCCGGGCATCGTCGAATTGTGGGACCTCGAGGAGCCGGACCAGAAACGCGAGATCGAGGGCTGGGACGCGCCGTTCGACGAGACCACCGAGACGAGCCCGCGCGTACGGCTGGCACGCCGCATTGCGCGCAGTGCGAAAGCCTGGATCGGCTCGGACGTTGTCGGCGACGGCGAGCACCGCCGCAGGGCGCGGGCGGGCGACATTCTGGTACTGGTGCGCCAGCGCGGCGCACTGTTCGAGGCGGTGATCCGCGCCCTGAAGGAGGCCGGCGTCCCCGTTGCGGGCGCCGACCGCCTGGTGCTGACCGAGCACATCGCGGTGATGGACCTGATCGCGCTCACCGACGCCTTGCTGCTGCCGGATGACGACCTTGCGCTGGCGAGCGCGCTGAAAAGCCCGCTGTTCGGCGTCAGCGAGGAACAGCTGTTCACCCTCGCGTGGAATCGCGAGGGCTCGCTGCGCGCGGCACTGCGCGCGAAAGCACAGAACGATGCGGCGTTCGTCGACGCGCATGCCCGGCTCGAACGCTACGCCGGTTGGGCGCGCCATCTCGCGCCGTTCTCGTTCTACGCACGCGTGCTCGGCGCGGAGCGCGGCCGGGCGCGTTTCCTGGCGCGGCTCGGCGCGGAAGCAATCGACGCGCTCGACGAATTCCTCGAGCATACGCTGATTTACGAGCGCCACGAGGCGCCGACCTTGCAGGGCTTCGTGGCGTGGCTGCGCGGCGGCGACACGATGGTCAAGCGCGACATGGATATCGCGCGCGACGAGGTGCGCGTGATGACGGTGCATGGCGCCAAGGGGCTCGAGGCACCGATCGTCATCCTCGCCGACACCACGACGCCGCCGAAGGGGCCGAAGGAGCCGCGGATCTTCGCGCTGCCGGCGCGTGCCGGGTCCGGCGCGCCGGATCGTCTGGTCTGGGCGTCGCGCAAGGCTGACGATGTCGAGCCGATCGCGGCCGCTCGCGCCAGCGCCGCGCAGGACGCCGTGAACGAGTATCGCCGGCTGCTCTATGTGGCGATGACACGTGCGGCCGATCGTCTCGTGGTCGCGGGCGCGCGCGGCGCAATGAAGATGCCCGATGGGTGCTGGTATCAGCTGGTCGAGAACGCCTTGAAGGCGGACGCCGCCGAGGAGCCGGCAGACGACGGCGAGGGCAATGTGTGGCGCTGGCGCAAATCGGCGCCGGAAGAAATAGACTCGAGCGAAGTCGTCGCGCCTGTCCCCGAGCCACAGCGGCATGATGTGCCGGACTGGCTGCGGCGCAATGCAGCCATCGCGTATGCGGGCCCACGCGCAATCGCGCCATCCTTGAGCCGCGACGGCGCGCGGGTCGTGGCCGATGCCCACGCGCTCGCGCGCGGACGCGCCGTACACCGGCTGTTGCAGGTGCTGCCCTCGCTGCCTGCCGAGCAGCGCGCCGAGGCGGCGCAGCGCTATTTTTCGCAGAAAGCGCAAAGGGCGGAATTCGACGAGGCGGAGCGCCGGACCATCGCGGACGAAGTGCTGGCGCTGCTGGACGCGCAACGATTCGCCGCATTGTTCGGAGCAGGCTCGCGGGCCGAGGTGCCGATTGTCGGAAAAACGCCGTTCGGCACGATCTCCGGCCAGGTCGATCGCCTCGCCGTCACGGAGAGAGAGGTGCTGATCGCCGACTACAAGTCGGACCGATTCGTGCCGCGCACGATCGCGCGCATTCCGCGGGAATACATCGAGCAATTGGCGCTGTACCGGGAGGTGTTGCGCGTTGCCTACCCGAATCACCGCGTGTGCGCCGCACTGGTCTGGACCGCGGGCCCGGCCTTGATCGAGCTGCCGGACGAGGCGCTCGGTGCCGCGCTGTCAAGGCCCGCCGATCCGTAGAAACACCACCGCGTGAAGCCTCCTTGACCTTGCCCATTGGCGTCCATACGTTCGCCTCATCCAAGGGGCTATATCGCCCAGAACCCAAGAAGTTAACGAGAACAGAGGTGCGCCATGGGCGTCTCGAAGGTGTCTGACTCGGATTTCGAAGCGCAGGTGCTGAAAAGCGCCGAGCCCGTGGTGGTCGACTTTTGGGCCGAGTGGTGCGGCCCGTGCAAGATGATCGCGCCCGCCCTTGAAGAAATCGCCGGCTCGATGAACGGCAAGGTCAAGATCGTGAAGCTGAACGTCGACGAGAACCCGGCGACGGCCGCCAAATACGGCATCATGTCGATCCCGACTTTGATGCTGTTCAAGAACGGCGAGCTCGCCTCGCGCCAGGTCGGCGCCGCGCCGAAGCAGAAGCTCGAAGCCTGGATCAATTCGTCGACCGCGGCGGCCTGACGTTTCACAACTCAAGTTTTGCGCAACGGCCGGCTCAACGCCGGCCGTTTTGCTTTTTTAGACCGGCTCGGTGCCATTCGCCGCCAGCGCCTCGCCGGCGAGATAGAGCGACCCCGTGATCAGGATGCGCGGCGGGGCCTCGAAGCCAAGCCGGCCGATCGCCGCCAGCGCGTCCTCGATGCTCTCAGCTGCGTCCGCCGGCATGCCGGCCTGGCGTGCGGACTCGGTGATTTCGGCCACCGGCACGCCTTTGTCCTGATGGATCGGCACACCGAAGACGCGGCGCACCAGGCCGGGGAAGTTGCCGAGGAAACCAGAGCGATCTTTCGTGCTGAGCATGCCGACGATCAGCACCAGCGGACGCGAGACGCGCTCCTCCAGATCGCCGAGCGCCGCCGCGATGGCGCGCCCGCCATCCGCGTTATGCCCGCCATCGAGCCACAGCTCCGCGCCGGCGGGCGCCAGCGACACCAGCTTGCCGCTCGTCAGCCGTTGCAGCCGCGCCGGCCATTCGGCGCGCGTCAGGCCCTGCTCGATCGCCGACACCGGCAGCCGCAGGCCGGCGGCGCGTAGCGTCGCGATCGCGGTGCCGGCATTGTCGAACTGATGACGGCCGAACAGTTTTGGCGGCGGCAGATCGAACAGGCCCTGCTCATCCTGATAGACGAGGCGGCCATGCTCGAGATGCGAGGTCCATTGCTGGCCGGCCGCATGGATCGGCGCCCGCAGGCGCTCGGCTTCGCGTTCGAGAACGCCCGACACGGCCTGCATCTGCGGCGCGATCACGGCCGGAACGCCTTTGCGGAAAATTCCGGCCTTCTCGAACGCGATTTTCTCCAGCGTGTCGCCGAGGAATTCGATGTGGTCCATCGAGATCGGCGTCACGACGCTGGCGAGCGGCCGCTCGATCACGTTGGTGGCATCCAGCCGTCCGCCGAGCCCGACCTCCAGCAGCAGCATGTCGGCCGGATGACGCGCGAACATCACGAAGGCCGCGGCGGTCTCGATCTCGAAAATCGTGATCGGCGACGTCTCGTTGGCGCGCTCGCATTCGGCCAGCGCATCGGCCAGCTCGTCATCGCTCACCAGCTTGCCGCCGCCGGGCGCGCCGAGCCGAAAGCGTTCGTTCACCCGCACCAGATTGGGCGACGTATAGACATGCACGCTCTTGCCGGCGGCTTCCAGCATCGCGCGCAGGAACGCGACCGTCGAGCCCTTGCCGTTGGTGCCGGCGACATGGATCACCGGCGGGACGCGGCGCTGCGGATGGCCGAGCCGCTCCAGGATATGCCACACGCGATCGAGCGAGAGGTCGATGCGCTTGGGGTGCAGCGCAAGCAGCCGCGACAGGATCGAATCGACGGGGGTCACGGTCGCGCCCCGTGGCGGCGGAAACGGCGACACCTACACACTCGCCGCTGCCGCGGGCTCGGCTTCCGGCGCCGGCAAAGCCTCGACCGGTTCGGGGAGCGCCTTCAACGCGACGTCCGGTGCCCTGCACAGCACGCGGCAGAGCCGCGCCAAAGTCGGGCGCAGGTCATGGCGGTGCACCACCATGTCGACCATGCCGTGCTCTTTAAGATATTCGGCGCGCTGGAAGCCTTCGGGCAATTTCTCGCGGATGGTCTGCTCGATCACGCGCGGACCGGCAAAACAGATCAGCGCGCCCGGTTCGGCGATCTGGATATCGCCGAGCATCGCGTAGGACGCCGTGACGCCGCCGGTGGTCGGATTGGTCAGCACCACGATGTAGGGCTTCTTCGCCTCGCGCAGCATCTCGACCGCCACCGTGGTGCGCGGCATCTGCATCAGCGAGAGGATGCCCTCCTGCATGCGCGCTCCGCCGGAGGCCGCGAACAGGATGAACGGCGTGGCCTTTTCGGCCGCGGTCTGCAGCCCCTTCACGATCGCCTCGCCGGCCGCCATGCCGAGCGAGCCGCCCATGAAATCGAAATCCTGCACGCCGATGACGACCGGCAGGCCCTCGAGCTTGCCGAAGCCAAGCTTCACGGCATCGTTCATGCCGGTCTTGGTGCGGGCATCCTTGATGCGGTCGGCGTAGCGGCGCTCATCGCGAAACTTGAGTGGATCGGCGATGACGCCGGGCACGCCGACGTCGATCCAGGTCTCGCCGTCGAACATGGATTTCAGGCGCGCGGCCGCCCCCATGCGCATGTGGTAGTTCGACGAGGGAATGACGAACTGGTTCGCCTCGACGTCCTTGTAGAATACCAGTTGCCCGGTATCAGGGCATTTGATCCATAGATTCTCCGGAACCTCGCGGCGCAGCAGCGAGCGGATCTTCGGCCGGACGACATTGGTAAGCCAGTTCATGGCGCCTGATGTAATCCCGAAAGCGCGATAAATCCACTGCCGCAAAGGTCCAAATTCAGGCGCTTTTGCGCGGGCGGCTTTTGGAGCGGGCGCCCAGCCGCGCCAATTCCCGCGTGGACGGCATGCGCTTGTCCTGCTCGTCCCGCGCGAGGTTCTCGATCAGCGCCAGCAGTACGGCGCGCGTAACCGCGATGTCGGCCGCCTTCACGCCGCACATGGCGGCCGCGTTAACCTCTTCGGCAAGCGGCACCAGGCGGCTCTTGAGCTGGCGGCCCTTCGGGGTCAGGAACACGTAGACCTTCTTGCGGTCATTGCCGATGCGGCGGCGCGTGACCAGCGAAAGCCGCCCCATCGCCTGCAGCGCCGCGAAGGTCGTCGGCTCCATCACGCCGGCTTGTTCGCTCAATTCGCGCTGGGTCAGCCCGTCGCCCTCCCAGAGGATGCGCAGAAACGTCCAGTGACCGAACGATACGCCATGCTCGGCAAGACGCATCGAAAGCCCGCGCACCAGCGCGCGCGTGGCGTCTTTCACCAGATGCGCCAGGCGATCATTCGGCACCGCCTCGCGCCAGTGGCGCAAAATGGTTTCGGTGGCAGGGGTTGCGCGGGCGCGGCTCATCGCGCGACCTGATGGGTCAGTGCGATGTCGCGGCCATCGCGTGCAGACTGAAGCATTGCGAGGCAGACTTCCAGAGTTGCCATCGCCCACACGCCGTCGTGGAGCGGCGGCTTGTTGTTGACGACAGCATCATGGAGCTCGTCGATCACCTCGCCGCGCGGCACGGACGGCGGCGGCAGCGGATCGAGACGGCATATACCGTTCTGATAGACAGCCACGCCGTCCGGCATCGGGCGCAAGTCGGCGCGCGCGCAGCTCACGATG
>JBBWZU010000110.1:0-10208 GCA_039649225.1 Hyphomicrobiales bacterium
GGTGGCGGCCGCCAGATACGTGCCTTCAAGGCTCGGATGGCGCTTGTCGCGCGCATAGAGGCTCAGTTGCGGGCGCTGTGCCAGCGAACGCGCGAAGGCAAGGCCGGCCGGAATGACGAATGCATCGTTGTCATTGCCGGCGATCGTATAGGCTTCGGCGAGTTGCGCGGTCATTTCCGGCCGGTCCGCATAGGCCCAGGACATGAAGAACACCGGCTTGGCGCCGTGCCGGCGCGCCGTGTCGCTGCTCTTCTTGGCAAATTCGACGAACACCTGGCCAAGCTGCGGATGGATCGGACATTGGCTGCAATCCATCATGATGGCGACATCGAACAGCTTATCGAGCTTGACGAAGAAAATGTTGTTGTCGTCGTCGAACGAATATCGGCCGATCGCATTCGGCCGGAAATAGCTCTCCGTGTCATGCCAATCGAAGCCTGAACCGCTGATGGTGACCGACGTGCCGCGGTACGCGGCCTTGTTCTTGGGGTCGGCCGCGCGGCTCATGGCCAGCACATGACTGTGCATGCTGTTGTTGTAGTAGAAAAAGCTGTTGCCGATGAAGATCGATGACTTCGGCCCTTCGATGCCGACGTCGGTCAGTTTCGGTTTGGTCTGTGCCGCGGCGATTTGCACCGCGCAAAGTAAAGTCAAGGCGATCAAGGACAGCAGGCGAGCGATCATGGCGGCCTCCCCGAGTATTGTTTTGCCGAAATCCTAGCGAGCGGGGCGAGCGATTGAAAGGGCGCGTGGCCGGGCGCGCCGCGCGCCGGTCGATCGCCATCGATGCCGGAGAGATATGAACCAGACCCGGTGAACTAGGTCCAGGTCACCGCGCGGCTGTTGTCGTCGGCAAGGTTGTCCTGATCGTCATCGGCGGGACAAACGGCGCGGCGCTTGACCTCGCGCTCGGGCGACCAATTGGCGGTCAAGCTCGGCATCTTCAAATCCAGCGCCTTGTGCACGGCGCGGCTGACGTCGACGTTGAAGAAGGGTTTCGGCAAGAAGGCAATCGCGCCGTGCTTGAGCGCCTGACTCTCCAGATTCTTGTCAGGCATCGCCGAAATCATGATCACCTTGGCCTTTGGCTGCTTGGCCAGAATGGCGTCGAGCGTTTCCAGCCCGTTCAATCCCGGCATCGCATAGTCGAGAAACACGATGTCGAAGCTGCCATCCTTGAAGCGCTGCAGCGCGGTCTCGCCATCGACCGCCTCCTCGATCGACAGCCGGAACATGCCGCTTTCGAGTACCTGGCGGATGACGCGGCGGATGGTGCGCGAATCGTCGACGATCAAAGTCGCCATCCGCACCATGACCTGCTTGTAGGTCTTCAGGATCGCATTGACGTCCGCGGCGGTGAAAGGCTTGACAAGATATTCGTAGGCATTGAGCTGGCGGGCAAGGTCCAGGCGCTCGTCGGTGACCTTCGCGGACATCAACACCACGAACGTCTTGTCGCCTTGGCGGCGAACCAGCCCGAGCGCCTCCATGCCGCTCAATTCCGGCAGGTTGACGTTGACGAACGCCAAGTTGAAGCCGCCCCGGCTCAACAGGTTCAGACACTCCGTGCCGGTGCTCGCGGCCGTGACCTCGATCGGCATCGGGGACCGATCCGCCAGGTCCTTGAAAAACGCCTGCACGGCGGCGGAATCATCCGCCACCAGCATTCGGATCGGCGGTAAATACAAGACACCCCCTCCGGCACGACGCACCCGGATTTAACCTAGACCTCACGATATACCGTTAGGTTAATGCGCCCGGAGATCGGTACGCAGCCGCCGTAACCTGTTGTTAAAACGTTAACCGACGCGGTATCGGGCAAAAAAGTCTGACGCCATCGGCACATCTGAACAGGATGCGTCCGCGCCGGTTTGCGACGGCCGTTCCCAAGCTCAATCCGTCATCGCCATTGCGCGCAACGCCATGCGCTCGCGTGCCGAAAGCTTTTCGGTCTGGCTCTTGAGCTGACCGCAGGCGGCGAAGATGTCGCGTCCGCGCGGCGTGCGCACCGGCGAGGAATAGCCGGCATTGAAGATGTACTCGGAGAACTGCTCGATCTGCTCCCAGTCGGAGCACTCATATTTCGATCCCGGCCAGGGATTGAACGGAATGAGGTTGATCTTGGCCGGAATGCCCTTGAGCATTTTTACCAGCGCCTTGGCATCAGCCATCGAGTCGTTGACGCCCTTGAGCATGACGTATTCGAAAGTGATGCGCCGCGCATTGGTGAGGCCCGGATAGTTGCGGCAGGCCTCGAGCAGCTCCTTGATGGGATATTTGCGGTTCACCGGCACCAGTTCGTCGCGCAATTCGTCGCGCACGGCGTGAAGCGAGATGGCCAGCATCACGCCGATCTCCTCGCCGGCGCGCTTGATGTTCGGCACCACGCCCGATGTCGAGAGCGTGATGCGGCGCCGGGAAATGCCGATGCCGTCGCCGTCCTGCACGATGAGCAGCGCGTCGCGCACGGCATCGAAATTATACAGCGGCTCGCCCATGCCCATCATGACGATGTTGGTGACGAAGCGTCCGCCGCGCACGTCGGGTTTACCCGATGTGCGCTCTTCCGTTGAATCCAACTCGGGCAAGCCCGAGTTTGTGGTCGGCACGATCGCACCTTCGGGCGGCGACGCGCCCGGCCAGTCGCCGAGACGATCGCGCGCCACCATCACCTGGCCGACGATCTCGCCGGGCGTGAGGTTGCGCACGAGCCGCTGCGTCCCCGTGTGGCAGAACGAACAGGTCAGCGTGCAGCCGACCTGGCTCGACACGCACAAGGTCGCGCGGCTGGATTCCGGGATATAGACGCACTCGACTTCGTGCGGCCGCTCGCCCGCGTGCTCGCCGGGCAGACGCAGCAGCCATTTGCGCGTGCCGTCGACCGAGACCTGCTCGGCGACGACTTCGGGCCGCTCGAGCGTGAAATGTTGATCGAGCGCCGCGCGCAGATCCTTCGACACGCTGGTCATCTGATCGAAGCGCGTCACGCCGCGCACGTAGATCCAGTTCCAGAGCTGCGCGACGCGCATCTTGCGCTGCTTGTCCGAAACCCCGATCGCGCCGAGCGCATCGGCAAGCGCCGCGCGCGACAGCCCCACCAGCGAGGGCTTCGCGGGCGGCACATAGACTTCGAGCGCGGTCTTCTCGAGCACGAAGCCGCGCGGCGCTTCGGTCGTGGTTTTCAGAATTGCTGTCATCAATTTCAGTCGGTCCGCGCGAATTGCGCTTCTGGCAGTACAGATAAGGGTTTTACCCGCAGTTCACCACCCGGTCATTCCGGGGCGCGTGCCAAGCACGCGAGCCTGGAATCCATAGCCCGAATGGCTCAATGACGCACGGTCGGCGCGACAAATCTCTTTTTGTGGTTATGGATTGCGGGCTCGGCCCTGCGGGCCGCCCCGGAATGACGTCGGAGCAAGCCTACCGGCACTCCTGCGCCACCCGGTCGAGCGCCTGGCCCAGCCCCTTGAGCGTATAGCGATCCGTCGACTTGGTGCCTTTGCCGGATTCGCCTGCCACGACCATGTCGGCGCCCTTGCGCATAGCCTCGACCATGCGGGCCTCCTCGGCGGCGTTCTTGATCCAGGCCCCGTCGGCTTGCGTATACATGGCGTATTTGTTCGAGCCGATGTCCACGGCGGCCTCGGAGCTGGCCTTGAACGGATAGCCGATCACGATCGAAACCTCGTTGCGCACATTCTCGGCCGGCCTGGTCGAAACGAAAATATAGGCCGGATCGCGCGGCTTGTTCGGCGGCTGCGTCGCCTGCGAGGTCGGCTTGGCGAGCGCATAACAGACCGTGCGGCCGTTATTGTTGGCCGTATAGGCGCCCCACTCGCCGAACTGCCCCAGCAGGGTCGGTTGTCCGCCCCCCGGCGCGGGCACGGCTGCGGATTTGCCCTTGGCGGCGGGCTTGGATTCGGTGTTCTCGGATTTTGCAGTTTCCGACTTGGCCGCCTTCGCGGCCGGCTTGGACGTCTTGGCAGGCGCGCTTTCCTGCGCCACCGCGGCGCCGAACAGGCCAACCACCGCTGCCAGCGCGAGCGGAACCACGGCTCGAAACGCACGAATTGTAATCATCAGGCCTCCCGGCGACCCAGCGCCCCGGAAGTCATAGAAATACCGGGCGAAATCGACAATGTGAAGGCGTCGGGAACCGCTCTGCACCGCCTTTCGGAGGGTGACGCAGCCGATCCGGAACCCTAATGTGTCCGATACCTCATCACCCAAGAGTACGAAACCGCGCATGAAAGCCATCCTGTGCTCCCGCTTCGGCGGCCCGGACGATCTCGACTATACGGACATTCCCGACCCGGCGCCGGCGGCGGACGAAGTGGTGGTGGCGGTGAAATCGGTGGCGCTGAATTTCTTCGACACGCTGATCATCGCCGGCAAATATCAAGTCAAACCGCCGTTTCCGTTCTCGCCCGCCTCGGAGTTCGCCGGAATCGTAGAGAGCGTCGGCCCGGATGTGAAAGGCTTTGCGGCCGGCGATCGCGTGCTCGGCTATGGCAACTATGGCGCGGCGCGCGAGAAGATCGCGATCAACGCACAGCGTGTGGTGAAAATTCCCGCCGCGCTCGACTTCGACCGCGCCGCCGGTATCACGGTGATCTACGGCACCACGCTGCATGCGCTCAAGGATCGCGCCAAGCTGAAAGCCGGCGAGACGCTCGCGGTGCTCGGCGCCTCCGGCGGCACCGGGCTGGCGGCGATCGAGCTTGGCAGACTGATGGGCGCACGTGTCATCGCGTGTGCATCATCGGACGAAAAGCTCGCTTTCGCACGCGCGCGCGGCGCCGACGATGTCATCAACTACGCCAGCGAAGACATCAAGGAAGGCCTGCGCCGCGTCACCGGCGGCAAGGGCGTCGATGTCATCTACGATCCGGTCGGCGGCAAATATGCCGAGCCCGCGCTGCGCTCGATCGCTTGGGCTGGGCGATTCCTGGTGATCGGCTTTGCGGCGGGCGAAATCCCGAAAATCCCGCTCAATCTTGCGCTACTCAAAGGCTGCGACATCGTCGGCGTATTCTGGGGCGCGTTCACGGAGCGTGATCCGAAAGGTCATCAGGCCAACATGGCGGACCTGGTGCGCTACGCCGCCGAGGGAAGGATTTCGGCACACGTGCACGGCACCTATCCGCTGGCGCAGACCGCCGATGCGCTCAAGGCGATCGCGGATCGCAAGGTGATGGGAAAGGTGATTTTACACCCGTAAACTACCCGGCGAGTCCACGCTCCAGCGCGCGCTTCGCTGCCTCGCGATGCTCCGGCCGCATGTGGCCGGCCACCATGCGCAGCGCGGTCGCCAGCACGGCCGCATCATCAGCAAAACCCAGAACCGGCAGGACGTCGGGCACGAAATCGAACGGCAGCACGAAATAGGCGAGCGCACCGACCAGCGCCGCCTTCACCTGCATCGGTGTCTCGCGGTCGAACGCGCAATAGTAGGCGGCGAGCAGGTCCTCGGCGAATGGCAGCTGAGCTGCGACGCGGCGCGCTTTCTTCCAGAAGCCGCGCCGCACCGTCTCCTCGTCGCGCGCGAAGCGGTCCGCGTCGGGCGCCGCGTAATCGGCCTCGTTCCAGGTTGCGCGCGCGGATGTCATCTGCTTTCCCTCACATCGGCAAATTCAAAAATGGGAAGCGAAAACGGCAGCGGCAAGGCACGCGCCGCCGAGTCATTCGCCGCCATGCCATGTCACGCCGCGAGCGGGTAGTCCGCCTCGACCACATAGGGGCCGCCGCCGACCGAGGCGCGCGCCGAAAACAACACGAAACGCGACACACGGAATGACGAGCTGAACAGCGCGGCGCGCGTAGAGAGATAGTCCGCGACATCGCGGCTGGATGAAGCGCGCAGGCGCGCCAGCGTGACATGCGGGATGAACTTGCGCCCCTCGGGCTCCAGCCCGGCCCGCCGCATCAGGCGCTCGTGCTCGGCCTGCAACTCGACCAGCGGCGACACTGGATCGACCGCCGCAATCACGGCGCGCGGCTTGTGCCCGCCGAACGAGGCCAGTTCGTCGAATCGCACATCGAAGGGACGCTTCCTGACGCCATCGAGCAGCGAAGCGATGTCCTGCGCCAGCCGATCGTCGATGTCGCCGATGAAGCGTAGCGTGATGTGGTAGTTCTCCGGGTCGATCCAGCGCGCGCCGGGCAGCCCGCCCCGGAACATCGAGAGAACTTCGCCGACTTCTCGCGGAACTTCCAGACCGGTGAACAGGCGCGGCATCACACATCTCCGTGGTACGCAGGGCCGGCAACCCCTTCGCGAATCATGCCAAATCTTGGGGGGATTTGGCCATCCCGATCAATACAGCCGTGTGTCAGCTATTTGGGCACTTATTTGGACACTTATCTGGATACTTGGACCTTAAGAATCTGGGCGACCATTTCCTCCACCTTCGGCAGCATGCGGCTCGCGATGATGTCGACCCCCGCCGCCGTCGGATGCAGCCCGTCGGCCTGATTGAGGGCCCGATCGCCCGCGACGCCGTCGAGGATGAACGGGTACAGTATCACATCATAGGCCTTGGCGAGTTCCGGATAGATCGGATCGAACGCCTTGACGTAGTCGGGCCCGAGATTGCGCGGCGCCAGCATCCCGACCAGCAGCACTGCGATGTGCCGTTCCTTCAGGCGCTTGATGATGGCCTCCAGCGCCGCGCGCGTGACCTTCGGGTCGCCGCCGCGCAGCGCGTCATTGGCGCCGAGCTCGACGATCACGGCGTCGGTGCCTTCGGGGACCGACCAGTCCAGCCTCCCAAGCCCGCCGGACGCGGTGTCGCCCGACACGCCCGCGTTCTCGATTGTTACCTTGAGCCCCTTGGCTTTGAGCGCCTTCTCGAGCTTGGCCGGCAGCGCATCGCCCGCCGAAAGGCCGAGCCCGGCGCTGAGCGAATCGCCCAGCGCCACGATCCGTACCGGACCATCAGCCGCCTGTGCCGCCCCCGTGGCGCTTAACACCCCAGCAATACTGGCGAAACACGCCAGCGTCATGATCGCGAGCCAGTGCTGGACCGGACCGCCCGGCTTCCCATATGACCGGGGCCGGACACGGATTGGGTGCAAGAAAGACCGCATGAACGACACCTCAATGGCCCTGCCCGCAGCGATCCGGCTGTCCGGCGTCAACCTTTCGCTCGGGCGCGATGCTGCGCGCGTACATATTCTCAAGGACATCGACCTGCATATAGGCACCGGTGAGGCGGTCGGCCTCATCGGCCCGTCAGGCTCCGGCAAATCGACGCTGCTGATGGTCGCGGCGGGGCTGGAGCGGCCCGACACCGGGCAGGTTCATGTCGCCGGCCAGGACCTCGGCAGGCTGGACGAAGACTCGCTTGCGCGCTTTCGCGGGCGTCATGTCGGCATCGTATTCCAGTCATTCCATTTGATCCCGACCATGACGGCGCTGGAGAATGTCGCAGTGCCGCTCGAGCTCGCCGGCGCCGCGGACGCGTTCGACCGCGCCGCAGTCGAGCTCTCGGCCGTCGGGCTCGGCGCGCGCGTCAGTCACTATCCGGCGCAGCTTTCCGGCGGCGAGCAGCAGCGGGTCGCGCTCGCCCGCGCGCTGGCGCCGCATCCGGCGATCCTGGTCGCCGATGAGCCGACCGGCAATCTCGACGAGGCCACCGGGCGCGAGATCGTCGAGCTGCTGTTCGCCGGTCACGAAAAGCGCGGCACCACGCTGGTGCTGGTGACGCATGACCCATCGCTCGCCAAACGCTGCGACCGAACGGTGCGCCTGCGCTCCGGGCACATCGAGCGGGCCGCGCAGGACGCCTGAATGCATCGCCCCGAAGGCTCCATGACCGATAGCGCCATCGCCACACCGTCCACCGCGGGATTTCTCCTCACGCTGCGTTTCGCGCTACGCGATATGCGCGGCGGCCTGCGCGGGTTTGCGGTATTCATCGCCTGCATCGCGCTCGGCGTCGCGGCGATCGCCGGCGTCGGATCGTTCGCCAGCAGCCTTGCCGATGGGCTGGCGCGTGAAGGTCGCGTCATCCTCGGCGGCGATGTATCGTTCTCGCTGATGTCGCGCGAAGCGAGCGACGCGGAGCGCGCATTCCTCGGTGCCAATGGACGCGTTTCGGCGGCCGCCACCGCGCGGGCGATCGCACGCGCGGCGAATGGCGAGACCGCGCTGGTCGAGATCAAAGCGGTCGACGGTGCCTATCCGCTGTTCGGCACGGTCGCGATCGAGCCGGCGGGCGATCTCGGGCCTGCACTGGCCGAACGCGACGGCGCATTCGGTGCGGCCGCCGATCCGACGCTGCTGGGCCGTCTCAATCTGCAGCCGGGCGCGCGCGTCACCGTCGGCTCCGCGACGATCGAACTCCGCTCCGTGCTCCAGACCGAACCCGACAAGCTCGCGGGCGGCATCGGCTTTGGTCCGCGTCTTCTTATCAGCCAGGCGGCGCTGCGTGCGACCGGCCTCATTCAGCCCGGCAGCCTGGTGCGCTGGCACTACCGCTTGCGGGTTTCCGACAGCGACGCCAACGACCGTGCGGCGAATGCGATCGTCACGGCGTCCGAAAAGCAATTTCCCGACGCCGGCTGGGAAGTGCGCACGCGCGCCAATGCCTCGCCCGCGCTCGGACGCAACATCGAGCGCTTCACGCAATATCTCACGCTGGTCGGGCTGACGGCGCTGCTGGTCGGCGGGGTCGGGGTCGCGAATGCCGTCAAGCACTATCTCGATCGCCGCCGCGAGGTGATCGCGACGCTCAAGTCGCTCGGCGCGACCGGCGGACGCGTCTTTGCGATCTACCTGACCGAAGTGACGATGCTGGCGGCGGTCGGCACCGCGATCGGGCTGGTAGCCGGCGCGATCCTGCCCTTCGCGATATCGGGCGCATTCGGCAGCGTCATTCCGCTCCCGATCGAGCCGGCGCTGCATCCGGGGCAATTGGCCGTCGCGGTGCTGTATGGATTTCTGACCGCGCTCGCCTTCGCGCTCTGGCCGCTCGGCCGCGCGCATGACGTGCCGGTTTCGGCGCTCTATCGCGACGCCGTCGCGCCGCAGCGCCGCATCCCGCGCAAGCGCTATGTGGCGCTCACCGTGATGGTGGTCGCGGCGCTCGCCGCGCTCGCGATCGCATTGGCATTCGACCGCAAGATCGCCGCGATCTTCGTTGCGGCGGCGGCGGCCGTGTTCCTGCTGCTGCGTTTCGTCGCGACGCTGATCATGAGCGCGGCACGCCGCGTCCCGCGCCCGCGCTATGCGCTGCTGCGCCTTGCGCTCGCCAACATCCACCGGCCGGGCGCATTGACGCCGAGCGTGGTGCTCTCGCTCGGCCTCGGGCTCGCGCTGCTGGTCACGCTGTTGCAGATCGACGGCAATCTGCGCGGTCAATTCGTCGCGGCGCTGCCGGAGAAAGCGCCGTCGATCTTCTTTGTCGACGTCCAGGATGCCGATACGGCACGCTTCGACGCCTTCGCCGGACAGCACGCACCGGATGCCCATTACGAGCGCGTCCCGATGCTGCGCGGACGTATCGTCAGCGCGAAAGGCATCAAGGCGGAGGACCTGAAACCTGCAGCGAACGCCGCCTGGGTGCTGCAGAGCGACCGCGGCATTACGTATTCGGGCGACGTCCCGGCTGGCTCGCGCGTCGTCGCCGGCAACTGGTGGGGTCCGGACTATCAGGGCCCGCCGCTTGTCTCGTTCGAGAACAAGCTCGCCGAGGGACTCGGGCTCAAGATCGGCGACCCCGTCGTCATCAACGTTCTTGGCCGCAACATCACGGCGACGATCTCCAACCTGCGCGCGGTCGAATGGCAATCGCTCGGCATCAATTTCGTGCTGGTGTTCTCGCCCGGATCATTCCGCGGCGCGCCGCATACCCACATCGCGACCTTCACCTACCCGAAAGGCTCGACGGTCGATGAGGAAGTCGCCTTGCTCAAGGCCGCGGCCGCCGAGTTCCCTACCGTCACGGCCGTGCGCGTGCGCGAGGCGCTCGATTCGATTGCCAAAGTGGTTTTCGATCTGACGCTCGCGATCCGCGGCGCGAGCACCATCACGCTCATCGCAGCCGTCTTGGTGCTTGCGGGCGCGCTCGCGACCGGGCATCGCCACCGCGTCTACGACGCCGTGGTGCTCAAGATGCTGGGCGCGACGCGCCGAAGACTGCTTGGCGCTTACGCGCTCGAGTACCTGCTGATCGGGCTCGCCACATCGGTCGTCGGCGTCCTGG
>JBBWZU010000140.1:0-11134 GCA_039649225.1 Hyphomicrobiales bacterium
TATGGCACGAACGGCGTGGCGGCGGCATTTTCAATCGCAATGCTGATGTGGCTCGTGCCCCATGTCGTCTGGTGCGTGCAGGGAACGCCGATCTCCGTGAGAGACCTGGCCTCGGCTGTGGCACGCCCCCTCCTCGCCACTGCATTCGCCGCGGCCTTGACATACGCGGCGCAGCACTACACGGCTGATCTGCCGCACGCGTTGCTGCGGTTGGCGGCGGGAGGAGCCGTCATGCTCGCCGCCTATCTCTTCGCCCTCATGTTCATCCTGGGGCAGAAGGACACATATCTGGAGCTGCTCAGGGGATTGAGAAGCTCCCCGGCGATCGATTCGAAGAGCTAGGGCGCGTCCATCTGGTTTAACCCGCTTGCTCCGTCATGGCCGGACTTGTTCCGGCCATCCACGACTTACTTCGACAGATTTCGGAAGAAAGACGTGGATGCCCGGCACAAGGCCGGGGCATGACGGAGCTATTAGAAAAACATCCTACTAGTTTTGTCAGTAAACGTTGCGCGGCCGCAGCAACTGCACGATCGTCATCAGCGCGATGCGCAGATCAAGCCAGAACGACCAGTACTCGATGTACCAAAGGTCGTGCTCGACACGATGCTGCATGATCTCAACGCTCGGCGTCTCCCCGCGGCAGCCGTTGACTTGCGCCCAACCCGTGAGGCCCGGCTTGATCTTGCGGCGTATCGCATAGGTCGCAATGAGCCGGCCATATTCATCATCATGCGCGAGCGCATGCGGTCGCGGACCGATCAGCGACATCTCGCCACGCAGCACGTTCATCAGCTGCGGGATTTCGTCGATGCTCAGCGCGCGCAGCAACCGTCCAAGAGGCGTGACACGCGGATCGTCGCGGCGCGCCTGTCTTACCTGTGGCCCATCATCGAGCGTCGACATCGTGCGGAATTTGAAAATCCGGAATACTCGTCCGTTGAAGCCAATTCGGGACTGGAAGAAGAACGCGGGACCAGGCGTTTCCAGGCGGATCCCAAGCGCCAGCACGCCCAGCATCGGCAGCAGCAGAATGAGACCGACCGCCGCGAGACAGACATCCAGCGACTGCTTGAGCACTCGCTGTGCGGCGGTAAGCGGAGCGCGTTGGAGCTCGACGGCCTTCGTCGGACCGAATTCGAAGAGCGGACGATCAAGAAATCTTCCGACATGCGCGTCAGGAACCAGCTTCACCGGGATCGGAAGGACCTGCAGAGCGGTTTCCGCGCGGTCGATGAGATCCGAAGACGCCCAAGGCAACGCCAGCACGATTTCGTCCACGGCAGACGAGCGCGCATAGTCGACAACCTCGTTCATCCGTTCGGTCACGAGGCTGCGGGCTTCACCGGAGGCGGCCTCATCGGGAAGCACAAACACGCGCGAGATCACGTAGCCATATCGTTCGACCGTCCCGAGCAGCCGGTTCGCGCCGACCTCACGCGCAGAACCAACAAGTGCCACGCGGCGACGGGCAAGAGCCCCAATGGCGATCACATGAGCGAGCGTCCGCGCAATGACGATGCGCGACACCGCGATCGCGCAGAGTCCCCCGGCGAAGAACAACAGGACGGTCACGCGAGAAAATATCGCTCCGATCTTCAGCAGGAACACGATGGCCGTCAGGCACCCGAAAACCATCGTCCAGATGAAGACCGCGCGTCTGATTTGCGACCACACGCGAAGCAGATTGGATGGACGATACAGGCCGGCGGCCTGCGACACGGCGCAAAACAGCGTCGCGACGGCCATCCCCGATCCCACATAGCTCCAGATGTCTCCGACGCTATTGTGCGCGATCAGGTGATAGCCAAGACCCACGCCGGCGCCCAGCAGAAGCACCCAGGCAATATCGAAAGCGGCGACGAGCGGGGGTATCGCCTCGAACGTAACTGGCAGAGCAGCGCGCCGTTGCGAGGAGGAGCGAAGCGCGCGGCTTGCGACAAAATCATCGTCCTGCGCCAAAGACATTGTTGCCCCGCTGCAATTCAACCGACATCGCGACAATATGATATGAAAGGTCTTCAGCCCTCTTCGATACGTGCCAAGGCCTTCTCGTCGATGAACCGAATGGTTTTACGAGTCGGCAGGTCGATCAGGCCCCGCGCCTTGAATTCCGCGAGAGCGCGACAGACAGTTTCCATCGATGTGCCGAGGTGGTCTGCAATGTCGGCGCGGGGAATCAGGAGTTGAAGCGCATGCGCGCGCTTGGGATCACGTGGAAGATGCGGCTGAACTCTGAGCAGGAACCACGCTACGCAGGCAAAGCTGTTCTTGCGGCCCATCATCGGGCTGAGAGACAGCATTTCCTCAAGCACCTGATGCGCGCCGCACGACGTGTGGTCCGAGCAGAATTCGTCCGCCGCATTGGATCTGATGATGGAACAAGGAGTCACGGCCTCCGCCGTATAGTGCTGGCAAGATGCCTGAGCGGGACGAATTGTGTCGCCTGGCCAAAAGAAAGCGAGAATCTGGCGATTGCCATTTTCAAGCAGCCGAACCGCGCGGACGACTCCCTGCCGAATTTCAATATTTTGTCTCTGGTTCTCGTCTTGCCAAAAAAGCGCACGGCCCCTTGGAACGTAGGCGGCAACTTCGCAACGCCGCCGTCCCAGGAGTTCACCTTGATGCGCTTCGGCAACCAAAAACTGCGAAATGGCGCTGCTATGGGTCGATGAAATCGGCGCTGCTATACTCATAATCAACCTGCAATGTTTAATCAGCCTGCAATGTCGTCCCAGGCGCAACGAAGACTGACAGTTAAATCAATTTCCTCCAATCCTGCAGACGTACTAGTTGATTCTGATTAGCACTATGAGTCCGGACGAGCCGCTCAATCTAAGCCGACAGGATTAGACCGGCGTATGAGGATGACTTCACATTCGGGCAGGACGGCTCGATCTGACCGGCGATAGGGGCGGGCGCTCGAAGCCCTCATCCTGAGGAGCGCGACACGGCCGCGCATCTCGAAGGACGAGAGCGCTTGCTCGGTGCTTGCGGCCATCCTTCGAGACGCGATCCTACGGACCGCTCCTCGGGATGAGGGCTCCTCAATCCAGCAACCCTCTGCGCCGCAACGCTGCACTGGTCTGAACGACGGGCTTGGCCTTTATCAATCGCAACGGGAGAGTATGTGCGTCTTCTCGAACAGTTGCAGGCGGCGGCGGATCCAAGCTCAGCGGTGGAGAGTTCGTCAGCGATTGAATGAGCTTTCCTGCCTTGAACGCCGCTTCCGTGCGGTTGCGCGCTCTCAGTGCGCGCAACAAGGCAGCGGCATGCACCTTCGTGGTCGCCTCTGCGATGTGCAAGGCTCGGGCGATTTCCTTGTTCGACATTCCGAGCGCCAGATAGGAAAGCACCTCTCGTTGCCGAGGGGTCAGCCGGAGAAGATCGGCATCGCTGTCGAGCGAGATCGAAGGCAGCGCTTCCTTCTCGATGGGATCAACCGGCGCGTTCGGCTGCTCTGCACGTGCGAGCGAGGGCGGCACATAGATCCGCCCCGAGATGATATCCCTGATGGCGTTGAGGATGTCGTCGTCGACCTGGTGCTTCGAGATGAAGCCATGGAAGCCGGCCGCCAGGCTGGCCAGGATGTTCGCGCGCGCGTCGAGTTCTGATATGACGGCGAAGCGCGTCTGCGATGCAATGTCGAATGCCTGCTTCAAGACTTCGAGCGAGTGATAGCTCAAGGGATCCAAGTCCATCAGGATCAGCTGGATGGAATCCTTAACGAGAGTCTTGGAGAGTCCCTGTACAAGATCGCTTGAATCAAGAATTTCCGCGCTCGGCATTCTGTCGGCGAGGAAGTTACGCAGTCCCGCACGATACATGTTGTGAGGATCGACAATGAGGATCCGCGGCGCCGACTCACAATTGGATTGTCCGAGCACTAATCTGGACATGATCTACACCGCCGCTTGACGTAAAGTTCGCAATTGGCTCTAGCCTATCGGAACTTTACGCGCACGAGTTCTACTCAACTCCTCATAGAATTTAGCTTCTCCTGAAAGATATTGTCTGCCCCGGCCGCGGTGACACTTTCGCCGTCCAAAGTCATACTTTGGTGTGGCTGATCTGTGGCCGGTACATGGAAACAATAAGCCAAAAGGAACTCTCGGGAACTTGGAACATCACGCAAGAATTCGACCGTATCGAGGTTTTAAATACAACCAATCGACTAATCCCAACATTCTACAACGTATATTTTGCTATGCCATGGAAAGCCATCGCCGATGACCTCTGGTCAACCGATCTTGAAACAATTCACGAATGCCCGGATTCCACCGTGCTGCCGCTCCCTAGTCCGTGACAGGTGCATCGAGACAATAATCCGGTTGTCACATGCGGGCAGGCGGAACGTCGCGCAAGACATCGACGATATCGAGATTCTGAATACAACCAACCGACTAATCGTGCCGCACTGCAACGCAAATTCTTGCCTGAGACAAACCGCCACTGCCCCTGTCGTTAACCAATCCTCAATCAATTGACGAATGCCCGGTTGCGCTGTGCTGCCGCGCGCTACGATTTGCCCCGAGGGTCCTCTTGGGAGCCGAGAATGAATGATGCCCCGACAAATAATCGAGCAGTATCGGTTCGCTCGCGGAACCGTGGATTGTACAAATCCGCCACTGTGATTTTATGCATCGCGTTGCTCTGCAACGTGGCCTGGATCGGTTTCTTGTCCTGGCTCGTTATCAGGACAACACAATTTGTGGTCGCTCGACTCTAGCCCGGCCCTCGTGGGTTCAACTAAAAGCGCTTTCCACCTGGGTTGGATCATGCTGCGTAATCTCCGCCGCATCAGCGTACGTCGAAGACGAGCGTGGGCGCCCTGATGTCCCGGGCATCTCCGTCTTTGCTGTGGCCAAGGCGTGGATGGCCGGAACAAGTCCGGCCACGACGAACACGCCGCAGATCAAGCTGCGCGTGCCGGGTCCGAAGCCTTCTGCTCCTGGGTGTCGGCAGTTCTTTCCAGCCACACCTCCCGCCACCATGGAAAAATGCCCCGCGGGCAAAGCCATCGCCCGTTGCTGTAGCGGCCGCCGCAGGTAACCCCCTCCAAAATCACGGCGGGCGTCTTGAGCCGCTTCATAAGGCCAGTCCGCTCATCGACGAATTTCGCGACCCGGTCTCGGACGCGAAACACCTTGCCGCAGTACGGCACCATTTCAACGTCAAACGACATTCCGCGGTGCATGTTCTGCGGGCTGACAGTTGCGAGGATCTGATCCAGTGGTTTCACGCGCACGAGTTCGCCGGGCTTGAGGTCAATGTCGTCGACGGGACTGACCTCGCCCGGACGCAGCGTGCCGGGTTTGCGGGGATACGGTGTCCCGCCGCGCCGCGATTGAATGAAGTCGTAAAGCCAGCGCGCCGGGCGGCCGAAGCGCTTTGCGCGCGCGATCTTCTGGAACCCGGCGAACGATAAAACCGAAATCACCTGTTTCAGCGATGCATTTCCGGATCGATAGTCCTCGACATATTGTCGTGCATCCCAATTCTTCATGGGAGTCGTATAGTTCAACAATTCGGTGGCCTGACAGACATATCGCGTTGCACCGGCCTGGCCGTTTTGCGGCATGCGCGCGCCCGCGATGACATCATCAGTTGTGCATCCCGGCGCAGATGCGTGGGCGCGGCCAGGCAATTCGGCAACATTGCGGCGGATCATCGGAGCGTCGCGGCCGCTCACAGGATTCAGCCATGCCTCTTTCCACACGATCAGGCACGCCGCCTGACAGCCGTCGAAGGCGCTCCCATCGCAGCGCAGTTCCAGAAGAACGCCGTTCGGAATCGCGCGATTGGTGTAGTTGCCGCTGACAGTGTCGCAGGCCTTGTGCGCACGCTTTTGGACCTGAAACCGCCGGCCGCAAAATTTAAACATATGCGGCATGAACGGCAGCCCATCGAGCCGTCCATTGTTGTCGAGCGTCGCCAAGATCTCGTCCTTGCTTCGAATCTCCACCCAGTCGCCCGCGCAGGATTTCATCACGCAGTCCTCCGGTTCATGCGTGTCGAGACCTCGACACGCGGCAAACGCGCATAAAGGCTAGTCCATCAAGACCAAACGGAGTTGCGTTCCGTCAACTCGGCGGCGCGTCAAATGAGGAGCACAGAATGGCCACGATCGGTTCAACCTTTCCGAAACCGATCGCCGCGACGAACGCGGCGCTTCAATTGACAAGCGTCAACTTCGCGGGTTCCGGCGCTACTAGGATCGCGGCGCGTTTCCGGCATGGACGGACCACAGGAGAGCAGTATGCGCGTACTCTTTACGGGCGCCGACGGTTATATCGGCGCGATATTGGGCCCGAAGCTGCTGGCCCGCGGTCACGATGCCATCGGAGTTGATACGGGATTTTATCGGCGCGGCTGGCTGTTCGAGGACCGGCTGAGTCGCCCAATGGTCATAACGAAGGACGTGCGTCACCTTTCCCAGACCGATTTGAAGGGGTTTGATGCCGTCGTGCACCTGGCCGAACTTTCCAACGATCCGCTCGGCGAAAACGATCCGGCGATGACCATGGCGATCAATCACCAGGGCTCGGTGCAGTTTGCCCGCACCTGCAAGAGCGCCGGCGTCAATCGATTCGTCTACGCATCGTCGTGCAGCGTCTATGGCCTTGGCGGCGACGAGATGAAAACCGAGACCTCGCCCCTCGATCCGCAAACGACGTATGCGCGCTGCAAGGCTCTGGTGGAACGCGAGGTGGGCGCGCTCGCCGACTCGCGATTTGCGCCGGTCTTTCTGCGCAACGCGACGGCATTCGGCGCGAGCCCCCGGCAGCGGTTTGATGTGGTCCTCAATAATCTCGCGGGATTCGCCCACACGACCGGCGAAATCCGCATGACGAGCGACGGCACGCCATGGCGACCGCTGGTTCACGTCGATGACATCTGCGAAGCGATCCTCAGCGCCCTGGAGGCACCGCGCGAAGCAGTAGCCGGCGAGGCTTTCAATATCGGCGACGACGCGCAGAACTACCGCGTCAGCGAGATCGCCGAGGTCGTCGCCGAGACCTTCAAAGGCTGCCGCATAAGCTTCGGGCCGAGCGGAGGCGACAACCGGAGCTATCGCGTGTCATTCGCCAAGGTCCAAAGGCACATGCCGACGTTCCGCTGCCGCTGGAGCGCCGCGAACGGCGCGGCGCAGCTGCGAACGGTTTTCGAACGCATCGAGCTCGACCACGAAAGATTTAACGCCGCGCCGTACACGCGCCTCAACGAGCTGAGATATCTGCGAAGCTCGGCCCAACTGACCGAAAGCCTGTTCTGGACACCGCAGGAGGTTCCCGCCACGACCGCGGCGGCGGCCTGAGGGCGGAGGCGATCATCGCGGCGATAAGTGTCCGAAAAATCCCGCGGGAACGCGCCGCAAGTATTCCCCTGTGCCGCCACAGGGTGCTGCGGAATATCACGAACTTTAAGAATCGGGGCACCAGGTGGAGATTCGGCGACATTGAACGCGACCTACACCGATCTGAGTGCCGATGACGATGGCGAGTCGCTGCAGCGCTTCGTCGCTGAACTCTATGCCCATTGCCAGCACGCCGCGGGTGACGGCATTCGGGCGACCCTGGCGGCGCTGCGGACCTATATCCCTCTCACGGTGCATGAGGTGCGATCGGGCACCCAGATCTTCGATTGGACGGTTCCGCTCGAATGGAAGCTCCGCGAAGCCCACATCACGCACCGCTCGGGTAAACGCGTCGTCGGTGTCCTGAATTCCAATCTCCACGTCGTGGCCTACAGTGCGCCCGTGCGCGCGCGGATGCGGCTTGCCGAGCTGAAGCGCCATATTTTTTCCGAGCGGGAACGCTTCGATTGGATTCCTCACGGCGGATCGCATCCATCCGATGCGTGGGGATTTTATCTTTCCAAGGAGCTGGAAGCGCTCCCAGAGGGTGAATACGATGTGTGCATCGACTCGTGCCTGGAACCCGGTCAACTGACCTACGGCGAGTGTCTGGTACGCGGGCGATCATTCGAAGAGGTGCTTATCTCTTGTCACCTCGGCAATCCCTGCTTTCCGAATGACAACTTCTCGAGCATTGCGGTTGCGACGGCCCTGGCGCAACGGCTTCGCTCAAAGCGAACACGCTACTCGTACCGCTTCCTTTTCATACCCAGCACCGTCGGCTCGATCGCCTGGATTGCTCTCAACCAGTCGCGCCTGTTCCGGATCAAGCATGGGCTGGTGCTCACGCAGCTCGGGGGACTTGGTCAGCCATCCTACAAGGTCAGCCGCCACGGCGACGCGGAGATTGACCGGATCTTCGCCTTCGTACTCGGCGAGACTGGGGAAGCGTTCCAGATCGAGGCTTTCTCGCCTTTTGGCCAAGACGAGCGTCAATACTGCTCCCCTGGCCTCGATCTGCCGGTCGGACGGTTCACGCGCGCGCCCGCGATGCTCACCCCGGAAGGGCATGCGTCGACCGGCGATCTGACCACCGTTCACGCCGCGCCACTGCACGACTCTCTGGTCAAGCTCCAGTCCGTGATCGACATATTGGAGCACAACCGCTGTTATCTGAATCAAAAGCCGTATTGCGAGCCCCAGCTGAGCAAATACGGCCTCGCCCGGTTTCGTTCGGGCCTATCCGCCGCCGCGCATCGTCGCGCCCTGCTTTGGGTGCTGAATTACAGTGATGGCGAGAATTCGCTGCTCGATATCGCCGCCCGTGCGGGACTTCACTGGAGCGACATCAAGCATGCGGCAAGTGCCCTGCGGGCTTGCGACCTTCTCAAGCTTGCCGGTCGGCAAACATCCCGGCACCCGCAACGGAACCCGCGGCGTCTGGTTTCGAGCCGGCCCTGATGCCCGGCCATCCACGTCTTGCTTCGACAGATTTCAGAAAGAAAGGCGTGGATGCCCGGAACAAGTCCGGGCATGACGAACGCTGATATGATCAGAACATCGCCACCTTGCGCGCGAAGAATGCCTCCGCGTAGCCTTCCGGCGCCCGGCATTCCATTCCGCGAAGCCGCGCCAGCCCGCGAAACACCTCCGGATCGAACCAATCCTTGGATCGCTGGCTTGCGAAGTGCGTCTCGAGAAGCTCGATCTTGCGTTCGAGCTCGCGCGCTGCGACCGGAACGTACAGGTTCGGCTGGCCAAGGTCGCCGTCCCACTTGGGAACTTCATATTCGAGGATGAGATGATCGCGAAACGTCGTCCAGGTCAGCCCGCAGATGGTCCTGTGGTCCTGGTGCGCATCGTCGCGCCGATGCGTGATGATCAAGTCCGGCATGACCCGCGATTTGAGGCTTTCGAGATAGGCCTTGATGGCTTCCGCCTGCTCGGGAAACGTAGTGTCGCGAAACGACATCACCTCGACATTCTGGTTCGCGGCGCCGGACAGAAAATCGGACGCGGAATTTCTGGCTTCCTGCTCGCGCGTCCCGAGGCCACTCAGCACGCACCAGTGCACATCGAGACGCACACCGCGCGCCATCATGCTCAACAGGAAGGCGCCCGCGCCGATCTCGATGTCGTCCGAGTGAGCTCCAAGGCAGAGGACGGAAAGACGATCGCCGGCGGCGACGACCTGCAACCCTCTCATCAAGCGGCTCCAACTGAGGGCAATCCTTGCGAGCGGCGCCACGAATCCAGGGCTGGGCGCCACGGCATCTCGCCGCGCTCGACCATCTCCTCGAGCACCTGACGATCCCGCAGCGTGTCCATGGCGCGCCAGAAGCCTTCGTATTTGTGGGCCATCAGCAGCCCTTTCTCCATCAGCCGCGTGAACGGCTCGAGGACGAGTTCCTCGCCGTCACGCATGTACTCGTAAATATCCGAGCGAAAGATGAAATAGCCTCCGTTGATCCAGATGTCGGCCTGCTGGCTCGAACGAAAGCGCTTGATCGTGTTCTCTCCGTCGAACTCCGCAAGATGAAACGAGAACTGCGGATGAACCGCAATGAAACAGCCGATCATCCCGCTCTTGCGAAACCGATCGATCATCTCGGGCAAATTCACATCGCTCAGTCCATCGCTGTAATTGGCGAGGAAAATATCATCATGTTCGACCAGGTGCTTGACCGCCATAAGACGGCCTCCGATGTTCCGCCAGATCCCGGTATCGATCAGAGTGACGCGCCAGTCAGGCGGCTGCTCGCCCTGAATCTCGATCTTGCTGCCGAACTTGGAGACGGTCACGCAATCAGCCGCGACGGTCTGCTTGTAGTTCAGGAAATAGTCCTTGATCACGCCTGCCTTGTAGCCGAGGGCGAGAATGAAATCACGATGACCGTAGTGGCTGTAATACTGCATGACGTGCCACAGGATCGGTTGTGAACCGATCGGCACCATGGGCTTGGGGACGCTTTCCGAGTACTCGCGGATCCGCGTTCCGAGGCCGCCGCAGAAAAGAACAACCTTCATGCCAGTACCCTCGTGGCAAATGAGAACGGCTAAATGTGCGCTCGGGCGCGCCGGCCGAGTTGATGGTTGTCAACTTCGATGCTGCCGCCGGACATAGCGTGATGATCGAGCAGAGATAAAGAGCACGCGGTGCGCACGGCGCCGCAACGCGGAGGCAAAATGATCTTCACGGAAACAAAGCTGGCCGGCGCCTACGTGATCGATCTCGAACGGCGGCAGGACAATCGGGGTTTTTTTGCCCGCATGTTCTGCCAGAAGGAATTCACCGCGCACGGACTGAAACCGGTTATCCCGCAGGCCAATGTCGGCTCCAATCTGAAGCGCGGCACGCTGCGCGGCATGCACTTTCAGTATCCGCCGGCCGCGGAAACGAAATACGTGCGATGCACGCGCGGCGCCATTTTGGACATCATCGTCGACCTGCGTCCAGAATCGCCGACTTACCTTGAGCATGTCGCGGTCGAATTGTCCGCCGACAACCAGCGCGGGCTCTACGTGCCCGAGCGGTTCGCCCACGGCTACATCACGCTCGAAGACAACACCGACACCAGCTACATGGTTGGCGAATACTACACGCCCGGCGTCGAAGGCGGGTTGATGTACAATGACCCGCAGCTGGCACTGGATTGGCCGCTGCCGGTCAGCGTCATGTCGGAAAAAGACGCGCAGTGGCCGTTGCTCGGTGAGGTCAGAGACGACGTCCGACGCCGCATGCAAATTCTCGAGATGGTGGAGGCCTGATGATCCTCG
>JBBWZU010000494.1:0-3521 GCA_039649225.1 Hyphomicrobiales bacterium
CAGGTGCGGCACGAGGAGTCCGCGGCTTTCATGGCCTGCGGATATGCCAAGTTTACCGGCCGCCTCGGCGTCTGCCTCGCCACCTCGGGTCCTGGCGGGATCCACCTGCTCAACGGCCTCTATGACGCCAAGCTCGACGGGGCGCCCGTGCTCGCAATCACCGGCCTGCAATATCACGACCTCATCCACACCTATACGCAGCAGGATGTCGAGCTGGACAAGCTGTTCGTCGATGCCTGCATCTACAACGCGCGCATCATGGGCCCGGCGCACGTCGAGAACGTCGTCAATCTGGCGTGCCGTTCCGCGCTCGCGCATGCGGGGCCGGCCCATGTCACCATGCCGGTCGACATGCAGTCGCTGCCGCTCAAATCCGACACGCGCTCGCCGCGCAATGTCGCCCATCACGTGTCGGCGGCGCGCTCCGGCATCGCCGCGATGCCGCCCGCCGACATGCTGGACAAGGCGGCCGCCATTCTCGACCAGGGCGCCAAGGTCTGCATTCTGGCGGGCCGCGGCGCCCTCGGAGCGCGCGACGAACTGGTGGCGATCGCCAAAAAGCTGGCGGCGCCGGTCGCCAAGGCGCTGCTCGGCAAGGGCGCCATGGAGGACACGCATCCGCATTGCACCGGCGGCGTCGGCCTGCTCGGCACCGCGCCGTCGCAGGATGCGCTGGCGGCCTGCGACACGCTGCTGATCGTCGGCAGCTCGTTTCCCTATGTCGAGTTCTACCCAAAGCCCGGGAAAGCGCGCGCGATCCAGATCGACAATGACGGCGCGCGCATCGCGCTGCGTTATCCGGTGGAATGCGGCCTGGTCGGCGACGCGGCCAAAACGCTGTCCGCGCTCGCCGCGCGCATCACCCCGAAGGATGATCGCACGTTCCTCGAAACCGCGCAGCAAGGCGTGCAGGCCTGGCGCGACGACCTCGCCGAGCAGGCGCGGTCCAGCGACCTGCCGATGAAGCCGCAGGTAGCCGCCTACGCGCTCAACGAGCTCCTGCGCAACGACTGCATCATCACGACGGATTCCGGCACCAACACCTCATGGGCCGCACGCTTTCTCGACATTCGCGGCGACATGCAGTTTTCGGTGTCGGGCAATCTCGCCAGCATGGCCTGCGGGCTTCCCTACGCGAACGCGGCCGCAATTGCCTATCCGGGCCGTCAGGTCGTCGCGCTCGTCGGCGACGGCGGCCTGAGCATGCTGATGGCCGAGCTTGCGACCGCCGCGAAATACGGTCTCAACGTCAAGATCATCGTCCTGAAGAACAACAGCCTCGGCCAGATCAAATGGGAGCAGATGGCGTTCCTCGGCAATCCTGAATTTGGCTGCGAGCTGCAACCCATCGACTACGCGGCGGTTGCGCGCGCCTGTGGCATCAGCGGCTTTACGGTGTCCGATCCGGCTCAATGCGCGAGCGTGCTGCGTCAGGCCTTCGCGATAATAGGCCCGGCGCTGGTCGAAGCCGTGGTCGACGGCAACGAGCCCCCGCTTCCGCCGAAGATCTCGTTCGAGCAGACGCGCCACATGGTCGAGGCGCTGGCGCGCGGCACGCCCGACGCCGGCAAGATCGCCAGGCAGCTTGCGCGCGACACCATCCGGCAGCTGACCTGACCATGGCCGATGTGCTGATCGGCACCTCCGGCTGGCATTACGACTCGTGGAAGGGGCCGTTCTTTCCGCCAGAACTGCGGATCAAGGATCAGCTTCGTTATTATGCGACGCAATTCCGGACCACCGAGCTCAACGGCGTCTTCTACCGGACGCCGACCGAGGACGCCGTAAAAGGCTGGCGCGATCAGACGTCCGACGATTTCGTGTTCGCCTGGAAAGCCTCGAAGTTCATTACCCACTGGAAGCGGCTTTCCGCGCGCTCGGAGAACAGCCTCGCGCTGCTCGAAAGCCGTATCTCTCTGCTTGGCAAGAAAGCCGGCCCCATCCTGTTTCAGCTTCCACCGCAATTCGAGCGCAACGAACAGCGTCTTGCGTCGTTCCTGAAGATGCTCAATCGCAAGCGTCGCTATGCCGTCGAATTCCGTCACCCCGGCTGGTACACGCCACAGATTTTCCGGCTGCTATCGCAGCAGAACGTGGCCTTGTGCATTTCCGATCACGCCGACGCACCGGCGCCGTGGAAGCGCACCGCCGATTTCGTCTACGTGCGCGGCCATGGGCCAGGCGGTCGCTACAAGGGCCGCTACCCGCCGGCCACGCTCGCCACGTGGCACAAGGCGATCAAGGGTTGGCGCGCGCGCGGCTTCGATGTCTACGTCTACTTCGACAACGACCAAAAGAGTGCCGCTCCGCTGGATGGGTTGCGGCTGCAAGCCATGACGTCAGGCACGAATTGACCTGACCGGGCTTTTTGGATCCGGCGCCGCCGCCATCGAGGCGCGGCGTCGCTACTTTGATACCTTTTTCTCGCCGTGCGGACGGTACGTTAACCGCGCTCAAGTCCTCGAACCGCGCGCCGTTACACAACGTCGTGACTATAAAGAGTATCTCGGGCGCAGGTCTCCGTGCGGGTGCCTTTCCGGCCGCGCACGCTAAATCTAATATTCAAGTATTTTGAATGGCTTATGGCGACTTACGGCAGTGCTGCGTCGCCCGAACCGGTGTGCTGTGCCGCCTTACGCCCTCGCGCGGCACGGGAAACGCAAATCTAGGGCCTCAGGCCCGAGAACCCCCCAGACTTTGTGTCTTCCGTGCCTGACCTCGGCCGTGTCAGGCTTGATTTCAGGAGCGAAAAGCCATGACGGAGCCAAAGAAGATCAGAGGCATCAACCTGCATTCGCGGGCGAGCGTGCGTCATCGCATGATCACGGACGAGCCGGCAGTCGTTACGCTGCTCGGCGCATTGGATTGGGGATCGCTGGATCGCGGGACCACCGCATCCACCGATACTTCATCATCGTCCGGCGACGGTACGGCGCATTAGCGGACACAAGTCCGCGCGCAGAGAGACCACCGGCAGACAGCACGCCTGCCGCGCTGAGCCCTCGTTGCTCATCACTCCAAGACGCGCCCGCACATCGGCTCACAGGAACCGGAAGTCGTCCTGGACGAGATTGGCCATGGGTCTCCCCGGCTGTTGATCTTAAGTTCGCAGAGCGTTGATCCGGCGGCGTGGCGAGTCAGTCAATGAACGCGTGAGTGCGCTCGACGATTTGGCGAAGCCCTCGTCCTGAGCAGCCGCCCGAAGGTCGGCGTCTCGAAGGACGGCCGCACGCTCTGCGTCTGTGGCCATCCTTCGAGGCTCGCCCAAGCGGGCGAGCACCCTCAGGATGAGGTCTTCATGATCGCGAGCCTTAGACCAGATCGTAGTGATGCTGAAAGACATGCCAATCGGGACTGGGCGTTCCCACATTGGCGGATCCAAGCTTGGTGTAGTCCGCCGCGCTGATCTGCGTCCCATTCATCTGCCAGATGGCAAGCGCCCCGCTGTCGGTATGCCACAACAGATCGTTTTTGCCGTCGCCGTTATAGTCGCTGGTTCCGGCAAAATGCCAATCGGGACT
>JBBWZU010000167.1:0-13276 GCA_039649225.1 Hyphomicrobiales bacterium
GGGCCAGCCGTTGCGTCCTGGTGCGGTCTACGACAGCAATGGCGCCATCATCGCGGCGGCGGTCGCCGAGGCCGTCGGCGAGCCCGTGGCGTTCGGCGCCTATCCGGACGACGAGACGGTGCTGGAAAACGCGGTGCGTGACGCGCTCAGGCACTGCGACGTGGTGGTGCTGTCGGGCGGCACATCGAAAGGCGCGGGCGATCTGTCGCATCGCATCGTATCGCGGCTCGGCGCGCCCGGCGTGATCGTGCACGGGGTCGCGCTCAAGCCGGGCAAGCCGCTCTGCCTTGCGGTCGCCGAGAACAAGCCCGTTGTCGTGCTGCCCGGCTTTCCGACCTCGGCGATCTTCACGTTCCATGCCTTCGTCGCGCCGGTGATCCGGGCCAAAGCCGGCCTGCCGCCGGAAGCTGCCGTGACCGTGGAGGCGACCGTGCCGGTGCGCATTCCCTCCGAGCTTGGCCGCAAGGAGTTCGTGCTGGTGGCGCTGGTCGCGGGCGAGAATGGCCCGATTGCGTTTCCGCTCGCCAAGGGCTCGGGTTCTGTCACGACCTTCTCGCAGGCCGACGGCTTCCTTGAAGTCGATGCGCTGCGCACATCGGTCGATCCCGGCACGCAGGCCAAAGTCACCCGCATCGGGCAGGCGCGCGCGCCCGATTTGGTGATCGCCGGCAGCCATTGCGTCGCACTCGATGCGGTGCTCTCCGCGCTGTCCCGGCAGGGCTTCGCGGCGCGCACGATCGCAATCGGCAGCATGGGCGGCGTTGCCGCCGCGCGGCGCGGCGAATGCGATCTGGCGCCGATCCATCTGATGGATCCGGCAAGCGGCGTCTACAATGAGCACTATGCACGCGACGGCCTCGCGCTGGTGCGCGGCTGGCAGCGCATGCAGGGCATCGTGTTCCGTGCCGGCGATGCGCGCTTCGAGAGCCAAAACGTACAGGATGCGCTGCAGGCGGCGCTCGCCGATCCGGACTGCATCATGGTCAACCGCAATGCGGGCGCCGGCACGCGCATTTTGATCGAGCAACTGCTCGGCGCCGCGCGGCCGGCTGGCTACGGCAATCAGCCGCGCTCGCATAACGCCGTGGCGGCGGCTGTCGCCCAGGGCCGTGCCGACTGGGGCGTGGCGATCCAGTCGGTTGCCGCGATGTACGGGCTCGGCTTCCTGAAACTCGCGCCCGAGACTTACGATTTTCTCTTGATCGAGAGCCGGCGCGAGCGGCCCGCCGTGTTGGCCTTCCTCCAGGCGCTGGCCGACCCGGCGGTGCGGGCGCAAATCGGCGCGCTCGGCATGACGCCGGTGTGAGCCTATGATGGGACCATGAAAGTCATCGGCATCGCGGGTTGGAGTGGAGCGGGCAAGACGACGCTGCTTACGCGCGTGATCCCGTGCCTTGCGGCGCGCGGGCTGCGTGTGTCCACGGTGAAGCACGCACACCATGCGTTCGATGTCGACCAACCCGGCAAGGACTCGCACACGCACCGCGAGGCGGGCGCGACCGAGGTGCTGGTGTCGTCGGCCAATCGCTGGGCGCTGATGCATGAATTGCGCGGTGAGCCCGAATGGGCACTTGGCGCACTGCTCGGAAAACTGTCGCCGGTCGATCTGGTGCTGGTCGAAGGCTTCAAGCGGGAGGCACATCCGAAGCTGGAAGTCTATCGTGCGGTGGTCGGCAAGCCGCTGCTGCATCCCGAGGACGAAAATATCGTTGCGATCGCGAGCGACGGCGCGGTCAAAGCCAGCGTTCCGGTTCTCTCGCTCGACGATATCGATGCCGTGGCCGATATCCTGCTCGCGAAGGCGGCGCCGCGCGATAGCGTCGTGGCGCGTGTGCGGAGCGCCTGATGGCCCAGCTTACCGACGATTGCTTTGCGTTTGGCGGTCCGCTGCTGTCGATCGATGCGGTCGAGCGGCTGATCGCCGCGCGCGTCACGCCGGTTTCTGAAATCGAAACCGTGTTGCTGAGGGATGCGCGCGGGCGCGTGCTTGCCTCAAACGTCATCGCACCGATCAATCTGCCGCCATTCGACAATTCGGCGGTCGATGGCTATGCGGTGCGCCACGCCGATATCGACGCAAAGCATGAGACGACGCTTGCGATCGTCGACCGGCTGACCGCGGGCCGCGCCGCCGCGCAGGCACTCGCTGTCGGCGAAGCGATCCGCATCTTCACCGGCGCGCCGATGCCGCCGGGCGCCGACACCGTCTTCATGCAGGAGGACGTGCGCGCCGAAGACGGCGCCGTCGCCGTCCCGCCCGGTTTGAAGCTCGGCGCCAATCGGCGGCTTGCCGGCGAGGACGTCGCGCGCGGATCGATTGCGCTTCGCGCCGGCCGCCGCCTGCAGCCGCAGGACATCAGCATGGCGGCGGCGTTGGGCCTGCAAACCTTGGCCGTTCGTCGTCGTGTTCGCGTCGCGATCTTTTCCACCGGCGATGAAATTATCGAACCGGGCGCGCCGCTCCCAGCCGCCGGTCTTTACGACGCGAACCGCCATCTGCTCGGCGGAATGCTGGCGCAACTCGGCGCCGAGGTCGACGATCTCGGCATTCTGCGTGACGATCCCGACAGGCTTGCCGCAAAGCTCACGGATGCCGCGAAGGCGCATGATCTCGTGCTCACCTCCGGCGGCGTGTCGACCGGCGAGGCGGATTATGTGCGTGCTGCAATCGAGAAGATCGGCAGCCTCGTGTTCTGGCGCGTCGCGATCAAGCCGGGCCGCCCGGTCGCCATGAGCGTGCTTGGCGGTTCGGCTTTCGTGGGCCTGCCGGGCAATCCGGTCGCGGTGTTCGTCACCTTCGCGCGCGTGGTGCGCCCGCTGCTGCTGCGGCTCGGCGGAGCCGATCCGGAGCCGCTGATCGCGCTGCCGGTGGTCGCGGGCTTTGCCTACGCCAAGAAAAAGGACCGGCGCGAATATGTGCGCGTGTCGCTCACGCGGCGCGAGGATGGCGCATACGTTGCCATGAAGCATCCGCAGGACGGCGCCGGTATCATCTCGTCGCTCACCGCAACCGACGGGCTTGCCGAGCTTGCCGACGACGTAACCGAGATCGCGCCGGGACAGATGATCGGTTTCCTGCCCTACGCGGTGCTGGTGGGTTAGATGACTGCAAAGGAATGAGAGAATGTTTTTGAAGTACAATCCAGGGTTCGGTTTGGCGAAACAAAGCCAAGGTTCCTGCCGACCAGCGGTCAGGGCGCCAGCCCCGCCAACTCTGTAGCCTTCTCAACGTCTTCGGGCGTGTTGACGTTGAAGAACGGGTCGACCGGCTCGGTCGGCCAGTCGGCCAGTGCAACGCCGTGGCGCGCGGTCCACACCTCGATCTTGCGCAGGTCTTCAACCGTCACGGCATGGCGCAGATCCTCGCGCAGGCCGACGTGCCAGAGCCCGACCACCGGATGACGCCAATCGCCCGAATGCGCGCAGGCGAGCATCTTGCCGTTCGTGATGCGCGCGGCGTGCAGCTTTGCCACCAGATCACCGGGCAGGAACGGACAATCGCCCGGCACGCTCACGATCCATTCGGTGCCGGGACGGTTCGCCGCGACCCAGTCGAGCCCCGCCAGAATGCCGGCGAGCGGACCGGCAAAATCCGGAATGCTGTCAGCCACCACCGGCAGCCCGAACGACGCAAAGCGCGACGGATCGCCATTGGCGTTGAGCACGGCGCCGCTCACCTGCGGTGTCAGCCGCGCGAGCGCACGCTGCAAAATGGTCTCGTTGCCGATGCGGATCAGCGCCTTGTCGCCGCCGCCCATGCGGCGCGCGAGCCCGCCCGCAAGGACGAGGCCGAACGTTTCAATCGTCATGCGCCGCGCCCTTGCGCCGGTGCTTGCCGCTCTCGTCCTCGACGTAGCTCAGGTCCTGATCGAACACGATGCGGTCTTCGCCGGACAGCGCGACGAAGCGCTTGCCGCGCGCGCGGCCGATCAGCGTCAGCCCCGCCTTGCGGGCAAGCTCAACGCCCCAGGCGGTAAAGCCGGAACGCGAGACCAGAATGGGGATGCCCATGCGCACGGTTTTGATCACCATCTCTGAAGTGAGGCGGCCGGTGGTGTAGAAAATCTTGTCGTGCGCCGGCACGCGGTTCTGGAACATCCAGCCGGCGATCTTGTCGACCGCGTTGTGGCGGCCGACGTCCTCCATGTAGACCAGCGGGCGATCTTCCTGCGCCAGAATGGAGCCGTGGATCGCGCCGGCCTCCAGATAGAGCGAGGGCGTGGTGTTGATCTTGTGGGTCAGCGTGTAGAGCCATGAGGTGCGCAGCGTGGCGGCGGGGAGCTTCGCGCCTTCGATCACTTCCATGAGATCGCCGAAGGTGGTGCCCTGCGCGCAGCCCGAGGTCTGCGTGCGCTTCTGCAGCTTGTCCTCGTAATCGGTCTCGCGCTCGGTGCGCACCACCGCAACGGCGAGGTCCTCGTCGTAGTCGACGCCGGTGACCACATCGTCCGGCTGCAGCATGTTCTGATTGAGCAGATAGCCGATCGCCAGATAGTCCGGATAGTCGCCGATCGTCATCGCGGTGACGATTTCCTGGCGATTGAGGTAGATCGTCAGCGCGCGCTCGACCGTGACGGAGGTCGTGACCGCCGCGCCGGTGTGGTCGACGCCGGTGACGCGCTCGGTCAGCCGCGGGTCCGCCGGATTGGGGCGGATGATGTAGTCGCCGGCCGCATCCGGGAAATCGGGAACTTTGTTCACAGCTTGGACAATGCGCGAAGAACGTCGCGGTGCGTATCCATGACCTCGCGGCTGATCCTCAATTGCTCTTGAAGTTCGGGGTCGCAGGTCGAGAGCATGTAACCGGTCGGCGTTTCTGCCAGATAGAGCGTATCGCCGTCGCCAACTTTGAGGGACTCCAGCACCTCACGCGGAAGGACCACGGCAAGCGAATCTCCGACCTTGGTGATCTTCAGGCGTATCATCGTGGCCACGCGGGTAAATGTACCCGGAATATAGGTCCCCAAGCCGAGACGAGCCAGCGTCCCTACTGGAAAGTTCCACAGATTGTAAGGGAATCCGCCCTTAAGGTCAGCCCACAGCGGCGGGGCCGGAAGGGATGCTTACGCCGAGACGTTGGCCATGCCGCCGAGATCGGGCTCGGAGACGACGGTGGCGTGCTTGGCATGCCATTTGGGGCCGGGGCCGCGCATGTAATGGCGCTCGGGATGATAGCTGTCGAACAGTTGACTGGTCACGGTGAGCCAGAGGTCAGCGACGGCCTTGCCGATGCTCGGTGCTTTTCTGTTGGCTGCCATGACACATTCCCGTCCTCCAGGCGGGTCCCGACTACCGGGTCCGCTTTTTTGTCGCGATGTAGAGCCGCCTGGTTCAGGAGCAGAGTGCGACCGAACTAGTTAAAATTCGTTATAACTTCGCCTTCGTAGTGAACCGGATCGGATTAGCCTTTCCGAAGTTCTACTGATCACGCCGTCACATTTACTCATGTGGCGGAGTTACGCCGTGATCCCAGTCACGGTTTCGCGTTTGATACGTGTTCGCACGGATGTGAAAGGGACGTGAAGATGCGTTCACGCCGGCGTGTTGCGCCGAACACGCGAAGAAAAATTTTGTATCGAATGTATCGACGCGCGTCGGTGTGGGCTTGAGCTTCACTCCACCTTGGCGCCGGATTCCTTAACCACCTTGGTCCACTTCTCGATCTGCACCCTGAGGTGCTCGGCAAAGCGCTCCGGCGGGCCGCCGACCGGTTCCACGCCCTGGTCGGCGAACTTCTGCTTCACGTCCGGCATCGCCAGCATCCGGTTGAGTTCGGCGTTGAGCTTGGCCAGCACAGCCGGCGGCGTGCCGGCCGGCGCCACGATCCCGAACCAGACGCCGACCTCGTAACCGGGAACGCCGGCCTCGGACACCGTCGGAACATCCGGGACCATCTCGGAGCGGGTCGCGCTGGTGATGGCAAGCGCGCGCAGCTTTCCGGCTTTGACCTGCGGCAGGACATTCGGCGTGTTATCGAAGGCGACCTGGACATGGCCGCCGAGCAAGTCGGTCACCATCGGGGCGCTCCCTTTGTAGGGCACGTGAACGAGCTCCACGCCGGCCAGGGTGCGGAAGAGTTCCATCGAGAGGTGGTTCGAGGAGCCGCTGCCGGTGGAGCCGTAGCTGAGCGATCCCGGCTTGGCTCTGGCGGCCGCGATCAGCTCCTTGACCGAATGGATCGGCACCTCCGGATTGATCACCAGCAGATTCGGCGTTTGGCCGGCGAGCAGCAGCGGCGCGAAGTCCTTCACCGTGTCATACGGCAGCTTGGCGTAAAGGCTCGGGTTCACGGCGAACGGGAACGCGACGACGAGCAGCGTGTAGCCGTCGGGCGGCGCCTTCGCCACGGCGTCCGTTCCGATCAGCGTCCCGCCGCCGGGGCGGTTCTCCACCACGGCCGGCTGGCCCCAGGCTTCGGCGAGCTTCTGCGCCACGATGCGGCCGAGCGTGTCGTTGAAACCGCCGGGCGGGTAGGGGACCACGATGCGGATGGTCTTCTCGGGGTACTCGGCATGCGCGGAACCCACCAGGACCAGCGCAGCCAATAGAAGACCGAGCGCACGAACCGTCCGCATTGCATCCTCCCGTATCGGCCCTCGCGTTCTGCGCGATGAGCGCCAGAGCATGATCCCGAAAAGTGTGCAGCGGTTTTCGGAAAAGATCATGCTCCAACAAAATCTAGACGTATCCCGGCCCCTCGATCGGCGGATGCTTCTCGAGAAAATCCTCATTCACCTCAACGCCGATCCCCGGCGCTTCAAGCGGCCGGACATTGCCGTCCTGGTCGACCCCGTAGGGCGAACTCGTCAGCTCATCGCGGAACAGATTGTTGCGCGACACGTCGCCCTCGAAATACCCGCCGTTGTCGATCGCGGCGAGGACGTGGATCGTCGCCGCCATGTTCAGGCCGGTCATGCAGGTGTGCGGATTGATCGGCAGCTTGTAGGCGGACGCCATCGCGGCGATGCGCAACAGCTCGGTGATGCCGCCGGTCTTGGAGATGTCGGGCTGCAGGATCGTGATCGCGCCATCTTCGATCACGCGATTGAATTCAAAGCGAGTGAAATGGTTTTCGCCCGACGCGAGCGGCACCTGGCCGAAGCTTGTCGCGAGCTGATAGCTGCGGTGATCGTGCGGCGGGAATGGTTCCTCCAGCCAGCCGACGTTCAACTCGTCCATGGCCGGCATCACGGCGCGCGCGTCCTTTACGCTGTAAGCCGTGTTGGCATCGACCAGGATATCGGTGTCGTCGCCGGCGGCCTTGCGCACCGCCTCGATGCGGGCGAGATCGCGCCTGGGGCTGTCGCCGACACGCAGCTTGATTGCCCGGTATCCGGCTTCGAGATGCGGCCGCGCCTCGTCCACCAGCGCGGACGGATCCTGATAGCCGAGCGAGACGCCACCCGCATAGGCCGGAATCGGTTTCTGCGCCCCGCCGAGCAGCCGATAGAGCGGCCACCCGACTGCCTTGCCGCGGATGTCCCACAGCGCCATGTCGATGCCGCTCATCGCCATCGCGCAGCCGGCGCCCATGCCATGGCTGGCAAGCTGCTTGGAATAGATCTTGTTCCACACGCCGGTAACGTCGGCGGCACTCATCCCGAGAACGAGCGTGCGCAGCGTCGTGTTGACGAGCTGCGCGATCGACGTATGGGCGCGGCCGTGATGCGACTCGCCATAGCCGGTGAGGCCGCCTTCGGTCGTGACCTTCACCACCACGGCGTCGCGTTTCACCGCGCGGCCGACGCCGAGCGTGACGCTCTGTCCGGGAGGAATCGGGTAGGACGTGGCAAAGGCCCTCACGTCCCGAATGCGCAAATCTCGGTCCGTTGAACCCGGATCTTGAGCGGTCAAACGTGCCTCCCTGGCGCTGATTTTGGGTCATTGTCGCATCGGGATGGCTTCGCCACCAGCGGGACCTTGCTCTTGGCCCGCATGGCCGCTACATCAGCGCCAAATCCCGACATTCAGCCAACGCGAGCACTTATGGCCCGTCAGTTCATCTATCACATGCAGGGTCTGACCAAGACCTATCCGGGCAACCGCAAGGTCCTGGAGAACATCAATCTGTCGTTCTATCCGGACGCCAAGATCGGCGTGCTCGGCGTCAACGGCTCGGGCAAGTCGACTTTGCTGCGCATCATGGCCGGCATCGACACCGAATATGTCGGCGAGGGCTGGGTCGCGGAGGGCGCGCGCGTCGGTTACCTGCAGCAGGAGCCGCATCTCGACGAGGCCAAGACCGTTCGCGAAAACGTGATGGAAGGCGTCGCCGCCAAAAAGGCGCTGGTCGACCGCTACAATGAGATCGCGTCGAACTATACCGACGAAACCGCCGACGAGATGTCGCGGCTGCAGGACGAAATCGACTCCAAGAACCTGTGGGATCTGGACAGCCAGGTCGATCTTGCGATGGACGCACTGCGTTGCCCGCCGGACGATGCCGAGGTCGAAAAGCTCTCGGGCGGCGAGCGGCGCCGCGTCGCGCTCTGCAAGCTGCTGCTGGAGCAACCCGAGCTGCTGCTGCTCGACGAGCCGACCAACCATCTCGACGCCGAGAGCGTGGCCTGGCTCGAAGGGCATCTGCGCAACTATCCGGGCGCGATCTTGATCGTCACCCATGACCGCTACTTCCTCGATAACGTCACCGGCTGGATCCTCGAGCTCGACCGCGGCAAGGGCATTCCCTATCAGGGCAATTATTCGTCCTGGCTGGCGCAGAAGCAGAAGCGCCTCGCGCAGGAAGGCCGCGAGGATGAATCGCGCCAGCGCACGCTCTCGCGTGAGTCGGAATGGATCGCGTCCTCGCCCAAGGCCCGCCAGGCGAAATCCAAGGCGCGCTACCAGCGCTATGACGAACTGCTCAAGCAGGCGGCCGCAAGGCAGACCACGACCGCCCAGATCGTTATCCCGGTCGCCGAGCGGCTGGGTCAGAACGTGGTCGACTTCGAAGGCCTGAAGAAGGGCTTTGCGGGCAACCTCTTGATCGACAATCTCACGTTCAAGCTGCCGCCGGGCGGCATTGTCGGCGTTATCGGGCCGAACGGCGCCGGCAAGACCACGCTGTTCCGCATGATCACCGGGCAGGACAAGCCGGACGAAGGCACCATCACGGTCGGCGAGTCGGTGCAGCTCGGCTACGTCGATCAGTCGCGCGACTCGCTCGATGCGAGCAAGAACGTGTGGGAAGAGATTTCCGGCGGCAACGATCAACTCATGCTTGGCAAGCGCGAGGTGAACTCGCGCGGCTATTGCTCGGCCTTCAACTTCAAGGGCGCGGACCAGCAGAAGAAGGTTGGCAGCCTGTCGGGCGGCGAGCGCAATCGCGTGCATCTTGCCAAGATGCTCAAATCCGGCGCCAACGTGCTGCTGCTCGACGAACCGACCAACGATCTCGACGTCGATACGCTGCGCGCGCTGGAAGAGGCGCTGGAGGATTTCGCCGGCTGCGCCGTCATCATCAGCCATGATCGCTGGTTCCTCGACCGCATCGCGACCCACATGCTCGCCTTCGAAGGGGAGAGCCATGTCGAATGGTTCGAGGGCAACTTTCAGGACTACGAGGAAGACAAGAAGCGCCGGCTTGGGATCGACTCAACCGTGCCGCACCGGATCAAGTACAAGAAGTTTTCACGATAGATGGCCGCGCAGCCGCGGCATTCGGGAGGGAGATCGCGGTGTCTACTTCCGACGGCGTTACGATCATGCTCGACCGTTCGGTTGCGCTGGTGCTGTTCGATTTTCTCTCGCGTACGACAGACGAGGAAGACGGCGAACCGCTGAACGAAGCGCTTCAGCATAAAGCCGAGCTTCCGGCCCTGTGGGCGACGCTGTCGGCGCTCGAGGACGTCCTCACCGAGCCTTTGGCGGTGGACTATGGCGCTCGCGTCAAGGCCGCGCGGGCCGATGTCGTCGCGAAGCTCGGCGGAGCCTTTCCGAAGTCCGGATAGCCGAAGTCCGGATAGCCCCGCATGTGCGGCGATCGGGCGCGCAATTGCGCCCTACAAGCGCCTGCCACCGAATCAATGTAAGCGATCCCGCAGAGGGACGGTTGCCGCCGGCATCGCGTTCCGCCGCATCAATTGGTGAAACCCCATGTCCATGGCTCCCGAAACGCCCACCCCGCCGTATCCCGGATTGCGGCCTCTGCCGGCGCTCATCTTTTCGTCGCGCTGGCTTCAGCTTCCCCTCTATGTCGGGCTGATCGTCGCGCAAGGCGTGTACGTGGTGCTGTTCCTGAAGGAACTCTGGCATCTGTTCAAGGATGCCTTCGAGATCACCGAGCAGGCGATCATGCTCGCCGTGCTGGGTCTCATCGACGTGGTGATGATCTCGAACCTGCTCGTGATGGTGATCGTCGGCGGCTATGAGACCTTCGTGTCGCGGCTGAACCTGGATGGACATCCGGATCAGCCGGAGTGGCTCAGCCACGTCAATGCGAGCGTGCTCAAGATCAAGCTCGCGATGGCGATCGTCGGAATCTCATCGATCCATCTCTTGCGCACCTTCATCGAGGCGGGGGCGCTTGGGACTGAGGGGACCAGGTACACCGAGACCGGCGTCATGTGGCAGACGATCATCCATTGCGTGTTTATTCTTTCGGCTATCGGGATCGCAGCCGTTGATCGGCTCGGCCAGCCGTCGGCGGCGGAACACCATTGATACGCTAATCCCGACCGGGTCATCGCGTCGGCGACATCAGACGCCCCTCGAACATGCGCGGCTAAGCGACTAAGCTCTCCCCCGCGAATAATAAAACCAAGGGAGGTGTTTCGTGAAACAGTGGCTTGTCGCTGCACTTGTGGCGTTCTCCGCGCCCGCGTTCGCCCAGGAGCTTGGCAAGGCCGGGCAGGCGGCGCCGTCGATTCCTTATGAGTCGGTTTCCAATCTCCTCAAGCTGCCGCCCGACATGCATCTTGGCGAGGCGGCCGGCGTTGCGGTGAATTCCAAGGGACACATCTTCGTGTTCTCGCGCGGCGGATCGAGCGTCGGCCCGGCCTATGGCAACACCGCCGCGCAGATCCTCGAGTTCGGTCCGGACGGCCAATACATCCGCGAGATCGGCAAGAACCTTTACGCATGGTCGTTCGCCCACACGGTGCGCATCGACCGGGACGACAATATCTGGGCCACCGACAAAGGCTCGGACATGGTCATCAAGTTCAACCCCGAGGGGCGCGTCACCATGGTGTTCGGCCGCAAGCAGGAGGCCTCCGACGAGCCGACGGCGTGGCATCGCACCCAGGTCTACAAGCATGATGACGGGCGTTTCCGTCAGCCGACCGACGTGACCTGGGATCCTGCCGGCAACAGCTACGTCAGCGACGGCTACGTGAACGCGCGCATTGCCAAGTTCGACAAGGACGGCAACTGGGTCAAATCCTGGGGCGAGAAAGGCAAGGGACCGGGCCAATTCGACCTGGTGCACTCCATCGCGGCCGACGCGCAGGGCAATATCTATGTCGGCGACCGCAACAACCGCCGCATCCAGGTGTTCGACGGCGAAGGCGCACTGCTGCGCGAGATCAAGATCGACGTGCCGTTCGATCCGAATGCCAGGACCGCGATCGGCGCCAAGCCGGATCTGAGCACGTATCTGCAGACCGGCGGCAGCTTCGCGCCCGGCGCGCCCTGGGCGCTCTGCATCACGCCGCCGCCCAATCAGGTGCTCTACAGCTCCGATTCCTATCCGGGCCGCATCTACAAGCTCAGCCTCGATGGCAAGGTGCTCGGCGTATTGGGCGAATCCGGCAAGCAGCCCAAGCAATTCGGCTGGATCCATGAATTGGCCTGCCCGTCCGAGAACGAGGTCTTCACGGCTGAAATCCTGAACTGGCGGGTGCAGAAGCTGATCCTGCATCCAGAACAACAGCGAGCGCAGACCCAGCAATGACAGAGCGCGTGACGTGGCGATGGCGGCTGATCGTTGTTGCCACGCTCTGGCTCGCGGCGTTCGCCAACTGGGCGAACGCGCACGCGGCGGCCGATGCGGCGTTCTCGCAGTGGCTTGAAGCAACCTGGCCGGCGGCCCGCGAACACGGCATCACGCGCGCGACCTTCGATGCCGCAACCCGCGGGCTCGAACCCGATCTGACGCTGCCCGATCTCGTCATCCCGGGCCGGCCGGACCGTCAGCCGGCGCAGCCCGAATTCGTGCAGACGCCGGCGCAGTATCTCAAGGAGTCGTCGTTCGACAAGCTCGCCGCGCAAGGGCGCACCTTGCTCGAGCAACATCGCGCGACGCTGACGCAGATCGAGCGGCGCTTTGGCGTTCCGGGCGCGATCGTGCTCGCGATCTGGGCGCGCGAGACCGGCTATGGCGCCGCCAAGATGCCATACGGCGCGATCCGCGCACTCGCGACGCAAGCCTATCTCGGCCGGCGCAAGGAACAGTTCCGCGAGGAGTTCCTGCTGGCGTTACGGATCGTGCAGGAAGGCCATGTGCCGCTCGCCGCCATGCGCTCGTCCTGGGCCGGCGCAATGGGACATCCGCAAATCCTGCCGTCGGGTTTCTACAAATACGCGGTCGACATGGATGGAGACGGCAAGCGCGATATCTGGAGTTCGGTGCCGGACGCGCTCGGCACGATCGCGAACCATCTGGTCGAACTCGGCTGGCAGCGCGGCCAGCGCTGGGCCTATGAGGTGCGCGTGCCGCCGAACACCGACTGCACGATCGCGCAGCCGGAGGTGAAGCAGCCGCTCGGCACCTGGCTCAAGCAGGGCTATGTACCGGCCCACGGCCGTAAGTTCGCGTCCGCCGAGCTTGCCGAGGAGGCCTCACTGCTGATGCCGGCCGGACTTTATGGGCCTGCCTTCCTGACGACGGCGAACTACTTCGCGCTGAAGGAGTACAATTACTCCGATCTCTATGTGCTGTTCGTCGGGCATCTGGCGGATCGGATCGCGGACGCGCGTCCATTCGAGCAGCCTTGGGGCGATGTGGTGCAACTGCCGACGGCTGCGATGGAGCGGATGCAACAGGCGCTCACCAGGCGCGGGCTTTACCAGGACAAGATCGACGGCAAGGCCGGCATGCTGACGCGTGCGGCGCTCGGCGCCTACCAGAAGAAGAATGGCCTCACGCTTGACTGCTGGCCGAGCCAGGCGGTGCTCGATCACATGCTCAAGAACGGAAATTGAACGCCGTCAATGCGCCGGCTTGAGCCTCAAGCCCCACGACACCAGCGCGACGCCGGTGAACAACAGATCGATCCCGAGGAACATGCCGAGCACCCACAGGCTGTCGGTCGGCCAATGCGCGGCGATCATCAGG
>JBBWZU010000497.1:0-3032 GCA_039649225.1 Hyphomicrobiales bacterium
CCGGGCCTCTATGGCCGCCAGCCGCGCATGAAGACGCCGCAGCAGATCGTCGCCGAACTGGACTTCATCTTCTCGCAGCCGAACCCGCCGGCCACGCTGTATTTCGTCGATGATAATTTCATCGGCAACCGCAAGGCCGCCAAGGAGATGTTGCCGCATCTGGTCGAATGGCAGCAGCGCAACCACTATCCGGTGATGTTCGCCTGCGAGGCGACGCTGAACATTTCCAAGCAGACCGATATCCTGGAGCTGATGCGGGAGGCGAACTTCGTCGGCATATTCGTCGGCATCGAGACGCCGGAAGCCGGCGCGCTCGACGCCATCCGGAAGGGCCACAACAACGCCGTCCCGATGATGGAATCCATCAAGGTGCTCAACAGCTACGGGCTGGAGATCACCTCCGGCATCATTCTTGGACTGGACACCGATGGCCCGGACACCGAGCAGCGGCTCAAGGATTTCATCGACATTTCGCAAATCCCGATGCTGACCATCAACCTGTTGCAGGCGCTGCCGAAGACGCCGCTGTGGGATCGTCTCAAGCGCGACGGACGGCTGCTCGAGGACGACTCGCGCGAGAGCAATGTGGTGTTCCTGCGCCCGCATGAAGAGGTCGTCTCGATGTGGCGCCGTTCGATTGCCTACGCGAACGATCCCGAAAAGCTGTACGCGCGTTTCCATCATCAGGTCGAGGCGACCTACGTCAATCGCAAGGTCACGCCGGCCAAGGGCAAGCTCACCTGGCCGAACCTGCGCGGCGGCGCCGTGATGGCGTGGCGCGTGCTGCTCTACCTCTGCCTGCTATCGGACTTCCGCAAACCATTTTGGCGCATGGCCAAGCATGCGTTCAAACACAGGCAGATCGACGGTTTATTGGGCGCGGCGTTCATGGGCTATCACCTGATCCAGTTCACGCGCGAGGCGCTGCGCGGCGACCAGAACGCGTCCTACTACTCGACCAAGAAGCGCGCCGTCCCGATGGCGGCCGCCAAACCGCCGGCGTCGAAGAAAGAAGAAAAAGAGCAGGTCGCCGCTTAGGTTCGCCCTGCATCAAACCGGATGCGTCTTGGGTTTCGGATCAAGATCAATGGACCACAACGCGCGATCTTCGACATCCTTGAGCGTCACCGTCATGACACCGCTGGCACCATCGATCGCCACGTGCCCAAAGAACTGCTTGCCGAAGCATGGCGCAAGATCGTCGCCCTCTTGTTTGTTGCAGGCGTTGAAATAGACCGCGCGCGGGCCGAACGTATTGTCGAGCACGCCCGGCCGCCCCGTTCCGGCGTGGATCGGGCCTGACATGAACTCCCAGAACGGCTCGAAGTCCTGGAATTGCGCCTTGTCGGGATCGTAGTAGTGCGCGGCCGTGTAGTGCATGTCGGCGGTGATCCAGATCGTGTTGCGCACGCCGGCACGCTTCATGAACGACAACAGATCGGCAATCTCCAGCTCACGCCCGAGCGGCGGCCCGTCGCCCTGCGCGGCCGCGTCGTAGCTCGTCAGGCCGATCGGCAGATCGGCCGCGATCACCTTCCAGGTCGCGCGCGACGCGGCCAGCTCGCGCTTGAGCCAAGTCACCTGCGCCGGCCCGAGGAAATGCGCCGCAGGACCGTAGGTGTCCTGCTTGCCGTCGCTATTGGGTCCGCGATAGCTGCGCATGTCGAGCATGAACACATCGAGATGCGGGCCGTAGCCGATCTTGCGATAGATGCGGCCGCGTTCGGCCGCGAATTCACGTGTCGGGGTGAACTCGTGAAATGCGCGGCAGCCGCGCGCCGCCAGCGCCGTGATATCGGCATCGCCGACATGCAGCGGCATGCCGGGATACCAGTCATCGGTGACTTCGTGATCGTCCCATTGCGCGAAGACCGGGACCTCGGCATTGAAGGCCAGCAGATTGCGATCGAGCAGATTGTATTTGTAGTTGCCGCGGTAGTCGGCCAGCGTCTCGGCGACGCGTGATTTCTCTTCCGTGACGAGGTTGCGCCAGATCTCGCCGTTGGGAAGTGCCGTTTCTCGCGGCAACGGACAGTCCGCGTAGATGTTGTCGCCGCAATGCACGAAGAAGTCCGGGCGGTTGCGCAGCAGGGTCGCGTAAGTGCGCATGCCGCCGCGCGCCTCATCGATGCCCCAGCAGCCGACCGTGTCGCCGGACCAGGCGAACGACACCGAACGCGGACTGTCCGGCGCGGTGCGGAAGCGGCCGACCTGATGCTCGCCGACGATGGCCGGCGAACCGATGTCCGCGAAGGCCACGCGATAGAAAATATCCTGGCCCGCCGGCAGACGTTCGAGCAGCACCTTGGCGGTAAAATCGCTGTCCGCCGTCGCGTCGATAGATGCCGTCGCAACCACGTTGCGAAAGCTCTCGGTGGTGGATGCCTCGACCAGCATGCGCGCAGGCCGGTCGGCACGCGCCCATATGATGCCGCCGCCCGCCGAGGTATCGCCGGACTGGATGCCGTGCGTGATGCGCGGACGATCCGCCGCGCGGCTGAGATAAGGCCGCGCCACGCCGCCGATCAGTGTCAGCGCACCCGCCGCGCTGGCGGACGCAAGCAACCGCCGGCGCGACAGGATCGCGCCGCTCCGCAGTGTTTCCGGCATCTCATCTCCACGCCTTGCGAACTGCGCGGGCAATGCCTGAATCGTTTGACAGCGGCCCGACGCTGGCGCGACGGATCTGTGACGGTGCGAAGCATGTCCCGCAAAAGTGGGCACCGGTTTTGCGAAAAAGGACATGCGCAAACAGACGATAAAAAGAGACCGCGAGCTTTGGCGGGCTCGCGGTCAGGAGGGGGCCTATATTGCGGCTTGGAGGACCGCAAAAATACTCAACGCAACGCAACTCACCCGACTTTGGGGTCGAGCTTGACTGACCACAGCGCCTGGTCGTTCCAGTCCTTGAGCGTCACGGTCATCACTTCACTGGCGCCGTCGATCGCCACATGCCCGAAGAACTGCATGTCGAAGCTCGGCGCGAGGTTCTGGCCCTGCTCCTTGCTCGGCGCTTTGGCGTAACGGAGCTG
>JBBWZU010000187.1:0-7003 GCA_039649225.1 Hyphomicrobiales bacterium
TCTCGCCCCACCAACCCTTCCAGCTCTCGTCCGGCCACGCATCGCGCACCGGCCCGAACATGTTGCGGCCGAGAATCCATGCGCCGACATTGGCAAAGCCGCGCGCCGCGAAATCATCGTCGATGCCGGTATCGCCATCCTGGCCGGACATCGCGCGGAACGTGCGGGTCGGGAAAACCCATTCATGCAGCGCTTTCCCACCGACGCCGAGCGGATTGTCGAGGCTCTGGTCGGGACCGGCGCCATAGCCGTCGAGCGACACCGAGAAGCAGCTGACGCGCAGTTTCGACATTGGGACGCCTCTTCAATGCTTGCGTTTTGCAACTGGTTGCAGATTACGATTACTGATGGCAGAATGCAAGCGGTTTTTACTCAGGTCGCCGATGAAAAAACAGAATGAAACCGGCCATCGATCGGGTTGCCCGATCAATCTCACGCTCGAGGTCGCCGGCGACAAATGGAGCCTGCTGATCATCCGCGACATGATGTTCGGGAACCGGCGGCACTTTCGCGAACTGCTGACGAAATCCGAGGAGGGCATCGCGTCGAACATCCTCGCCGACCGGCTCAAGCGGCTCGTCGAGCAAGGCATCGTCACCAAGGCCGAAGACCCGACGCATAAGCAGAAAGGCGTGTATAGCCTGTCCGAAGCCGGCGTCGCGCTGTTGCCGGTGCTGGCGCAGATGGCGGTCTGGGGCCGCAAGCACATGCCGGTGAGCGAGGAACTGTCGATCCGCGCGCAATTGCTCGAAGAAGGCGGGCCGAAGCTGTGGGCGGAATTCATGGACGAACTACGCGAGACCCATCTCGGCGTGAAGCGGCGGCGGAAAACCGGGCCGTCTGTCGCCGAACGGCTGCAGGCCGCATATGAAGCCGTGGTGGCGCGGCAACGGCGCACAGAAACACGAGCGCTCTGAGCCTTAGTGCGGCGCAGGCTCGGCATCGCGCACCAGCTCTTCGCTCATCGTCCACAGCATCGCCGCGGCGCGGTCATCCTGCGCCAGCACGCTTGGCGCAGTTTCGCGCAGATCGGTCGAGAAGTATTTGCCGGAGACACCGTCGAGTTCCGGCGCGGTCGCGACATGCATCGTTACGCGCGAACCCGCTTCGACCGGCTCGCCGCGCCAGCGCTGCAACAGCGGCCACACGAGGCTGGCGAGACCGGTCAGGTCGCCGTCGTGTCCGATCTTGGTCCGTATCACGCCGGGATGCAGCGCATTCGCCGTCACACCGCTGCCGGCGAGCCGCCGTGCCAGCTCGCGCGTGAACAAGATGTTGTAGAGCTTGGTGCGTGCGTAAGCCGCGCGGGTGCTGTAATTGCGCGCGAACTGAAAATCGTCAAAGCCCGGGCCCTTGACCCAGACATGCGCGCGCGACGCGACATTGACGATGCGCGCCGGCGTACTTGCCTTCAACCGATCGAGCAGCAGGCCGGTGAGCAGGAACGGCGAGAGATGGTTGACCTGCAGCATCATGTCGTTGCCGTCTTCGGTCTTCCGCTGGCGAGACAGCGAAATGCCGATATTGTTCACCAGTACGTCGATGCGCAGTTCGGCACTGAGCGCTTGCGCCAGCGCGCGCACGTCGCGGAATGACGCGAAGTCGCCCCTGCGCCAGGCCACACCGCCGATCGCATCGGCAGCGGCACGAAGCGTGCTCTCATTGCGCCCGGTGATGATGACGCGCCAACCGAGACGCGTGAATTCGCGCGCCGTCTGAAAGCCGATGCCGGAATTGCCACCAGTGATGATCGCGGTTTTCTGGCTCATCGGACCTCGTCTGGCGCAGCGTGAATAGTCTAGGCGCTGACAAACACCTTGAAGCCGCCCCAGAACATGCGCTTGCCGTCGAACGGATGGTTCTTGGGGTCCATCATGCTGGCGAGACGTGGATCTTTCATGACCTTCGCCATGCACTTGTCACGCGCGGCGCGCGACTTGTAGACCACGTAGGAAAACACCACGGCCTCGTCCTTCTTGAGCTTCACGCTCTGCGGAAACGACGTGACCTTGCCGGGCTTCACGTCGTCGGCGATGCATTCCTTGTATTCGATCGCGCCGTGATCGCGCCACACCTTCGCGGCCTTGCGGGCCATCGCCTGATAGGCCTTGAGCTTCTTCTTCGGCACCGGAACGACAAATCCATCGACATAGGCCATTGGGGTTCTCCCTGGGTTTGTTTGCGTAGGGCGGACAAGCGTAGCGTGCCCGCGGCTTTTTGAAAATTCATTCCGGCGGGCACGGCGCATCCGCCTTCGCCCGAAGGCGGGCTTCGGCGGACAAGTCGCGCCTTTTGCCCGCCCTACGATTCACGCGCTCTTGGCGTGACAGCAGGCCGCGGCGGGCTCTGCGTCGTACTCGTCGTGCCGCTTCACCCAGTCCATGATCTCGGTCTCGTTGCGACCCTTGGGCGTCATGTCGAGATACACGAAGGCGCCGGCCACCTCCTCGTTGCCGCGCGCATAGCTCGAATAGGTGTGATAGACGCGGCCCGCGTCTTCCTTCACGAACACGCTGAGGCCCGGCAGCTCGTCGAAGCCCTCTTTGGTCATGCGGTAGTTGTAGTAGACCTCGCCGGTTGCGAGTTCATCCTTGGTGAACGACACGTGATAGTCGTAGTTGAAGTCGCTGCCGAGCGACGATACCCATGCGGCGGTCCAACCCATGCGTTTCTTGTAGGCGGTGAGCTTTGCAAGCGGCGCGCGCGACACGCGCACATAGCTCACATCGTGGTTCTCAAGATGCACGATCGCACCTTCGGCATGGTCCGCCTCGAGCGAACAGCTCGGGCAACCTGAGTCGAGATCGTGCCGCCACATGAAATGGTGGATGATCAGCTGGCTGTTGTTGCCGAACAGGTCGGCGAGCGTCTTCTTGCCCTCGGTCGTGTCGAACACGTAGTTCTTCTCGACCTTGACCCAGGGCAGCGTGCGCCGATCGGCGGCGACCATGTCGCGCATGCGGGTCAGCGCCTTCTCGTTCTTGAGATGCCGCTCGCGCGCGGCGAGCCACTCTTCGTGTGAGACGACTTTATGCGGTTGCATGGTTCATTTCTCCATTTGTAGCCGGATGAAGCGAAGCGAAATCCGGGGTCAAATATCCGCCTGTCCCGCATTGCACCATAGCGCGTCGCAAGACGCGCGTAACCGCGCTTATGGCTCCATGCGGGCTATGGGCATCATCAGCCCGCGTAGGCCCGTTCAATCCCATCCATGTCGAGCTTGATCATTTGCATCATGGCCTCCATGACGCGCTTTGCCTTTGCGGGATCCTTGTCGCGCAGCCGTTTGCCGAGATTGGACGGCACGATCTGCCATGAGAGGCCGAAGCGGTCCTTGAGCCAGCCGCAGCGCTGCGCCTCGCCGCCCTCAAGCAGTTTATCCCACAGCGTGTCGACCTCGGCCTGCGTCTCGCAATTCACGAACATCGAGACCGCCGGCGAGAAGGTGAACATCGGGCCGCCATTGAAGGCGTGATATTTTGCGCCATCGATCTCGAACGTGCCGGACATCACCGGACCATTATCACCGGCGCGATGAAGTTCGACGATCCTGGCGTTCTTGAACAGCGAGACATAGAGGTTCATCGCCTCTTCGGCCTTGCCATCGAACCACAGGAACGGGGTGACTTTCTGCATCTCGTTACTCCTTCAACTCTGCCAATTGCTCCGCGAGGCGATCGAATGCGCTGTTCCAGCCGCCGTCGTGGTCGTCGCGCTGGAAGTCGGACCGGAACGGCGCCTGGTGCAGCGTCATCAGCGTCCTGCCGCCCTGCTCCGCGAAGATAACCGTCACCACAGTCTCAACGCCGCGCTCGCCTTCTTCTTCCCAGGTGAAGGTGAAGACCAGACGCTCGGGCTTTGCGACCTCGCGGAACACGCCGCCGTGCCAGAGAGCCGCGCCGGTCTCGGTCGAACGCAGGCAGTGACGCCAGCGTCCGCCGACCCGCACCTCCATCTCGACCTCGACGGCCGGATGGTCACGCGGACCCCACCAATTGAGAAAGTGCTTCGGATCGGTCCATGCCTTCCACACCAGCGCGCGCGGTGCATCGAACGTGCGCGTGATGGCCAGCGCACGGTCTTGTTGGGTGGCAGTCTGTTTGGCGGCAGTCGCAGGCATCAGGATCTCCCGCTCACATCTTCGACGGGCCGTTGATCATCCAGGGCGTGCCGAAGCGGTCGGTCAGCATCCCGAAACGCTTGGAGAAGAACGTTTCGCCGATCGGCATCTTCACCGTGCCGCCGTCGCTGAGCGCGTTGAACAGCCGGTCCGCCTCCTCGATTGTGTCGACCTGCAGCGTCACCGCGAACCCCTGCCGGGTCTCGGCTTCCGGACCGTCCGACGCCATCAGCACCGCATCGCCGGCGACGAGGCGTGCATGGATAACCTTGTGCGCCATCTCGGGTGGATTGTGCGGACCGGCGGGAGAGTCGCCATACGTCATCATGGCTTCGATCTTTCCGCCGAGCACCTTCGCGTAGAACTTCATTGCTTCGGCGCATTGATCGGTGAAGAAGATGTAGTTTTCAATTTTCATGACGCGTCACTCCGATTGGGTTACGACGAGCTGATGGAGCTTATTTCTCGGCGGCGGCTTTCATGCTGGCGAGGCCAGCCGCGAAATCGGTGCCGATCATTTTGTCCATGTCCATGAACACGTGCATGATCTTGCCGATGAACGGCACGGGCCCGCGCATCTCCCAGTTCACATTGGTCTCCTGCCCCTGCGGCGTAAGCGTGAACTCGGCGACGTTGTGGCCTTCGAACGGCTTGATGAAATCGAGCTTGATGATGATCTTGTTCGGCGGCGCCGTATCGATGATCTCCATCTCGCCCGAACCAACGTTCCGGTTACCCTCCCAGGCATACTTTGCGCCCTTGCCTGCGGCCGCGCCGCTATAGGTGCGCTTCATGTCCGGATCGCGTGTTTCCCACGGCGACCATTGCGGCCAGTTCCTGTAATCGTTGATCAGCGGGAAGATCTTCTCCGGCGGCGCCTTGATGGTGGCGGCGCGCTTGACCGTGAACGTGTCGGGCTTGGTCGCCGCATAGGCGAGCAATGCCACGATAGCGACAACGAGTATGACAACGATGATGCCAATGATTTTGAGCATGTTACTCCCCATTCCGCTCTGAAATGCGCTGGCTACTTCGGCCCACAGTTGATCATCCATGGTGTGCCGAAGCGATCGGTGAACATGCCGAAGCGCTGCGCCCAGAAGGTCTCCTGCAATGCCATCTGCACGTTGCCGGCTTCGGAGAGCTCGGCATAAATCCGCTCGGCTTCCGGAACGTCGGTCATATTGACCGTCACCATCATACCCTGCATCGGCTTGAAGCCGTCCGGCCCGGCGTCGGAGGCCATCAGCATCTGGCCGTTCCAGTCGACCCGCGCATGCATAATCTTCTTGATGCGCTCCGGCGGCACGTGCTTCTCCATCGGAGAGCCCTCAAAACGCATCATCGCGCCGATGGTGCCCTTGAGCACCTTGGCATAGTGCGTCATCGCTTCTTCGCAGGTACCGGGAAAATTCAGGTAAGGAGCAAGATTGGTCATTGCACGTTCCTTCGATTGTCAAATTAGCCGTCTCAGGTATTGGCGAGGTAGTCGGCGAGTTGATCGAACGTGCCGCCGAAGCCCTGGCGCATCGAGTCGAACATCGACACAAACGTCTGGCGCTCCTCTTCGGTCGCGTTGATCGGGCCGCCGCGCAGCGTCAGCGTCGTTTTGCCGTCCTTCTCGGTCAGCGTCATATTGTTGAGCACCTCGAGCGGCCAGCGATCGCCGAGTTGCGGGAATGGCGCGCGCGTGATGCCGCCCGCGGCATCGGAGAACGAATTGATGAAAACCAGCCGTCCGGGCGCCGCGATCTCGCGATAGATGAAGCGGCCGTACATCTCGTGGCCGGGCTGGTACGCCATCGCGTAGTGGAACACGCCGCCGAGGCGGAAATCGAGCTTGATGACGCGGATGGTGCAGCCTTTCGGCCCCCACCATTGCGCCAGCGCCTCGGCGTTGGTCCAGGCTTTCCACACGACGTCGCGCGGCGCGTCGAACACGCGGCTGATGACGAAGTCTTCGGTCATGGTCTGGGTCGCTGTCACGTCAATCTCCCGAGCTTGCATTCATATCGTTTGTCGTTGCGCGGATCAGCGAAGGGTAATCCGCCATCTTGTTTGGGCGGCGGGTTACGGCTGCGCCTAACCTGCCTTGCGGGATTCACCGTGTGCCGACGTTGCCAGCACCGCGTCGAGCCGCGCGTAGCTTTCGGTAACACCGCGCGTCAGGCCGGCATTGAGCGCGATGTCACGCGCCTCGCGCGTGTCGTAGCGCAGCGTGGTGGTGACGGCGGTCGCATCGCCCTGGCGGGTGAACGCGATCGTCTCAATGCAACCGCCCGGATACCAGGGCTCGTCGAATGCCGAGGCGGCGACGATGCGTGCGCCAGGCACGATCTCGCGATAAGTCCCGCGCTCGCCGATCTGCTTGCCTTTGGCATTGTGCCAGGTCCAGCGATAACCGCCGCCGGCGCGCAAATCGACGTCGCAGACATCGATCGTCCATTCGGCGCCACCGAGCCAGCCGCGCAACATTGCGGACTTGGTGTAGGCATCGAACACAAGGCCTCGCGATGCATCGAAGATGCGCGTCATCACGATCTCGGTGTCGGATGGCGTGGTCACGTCGAGCGTTCTGGTGCCGGCCATTTATGAACTCCTACCCGTATGAGCCTGTCAGCGGACCGTCGTGTGACGCGCCGTGTAGGCGGCGGGTTTGCCGGCCTTCACGACGACGTTCTGCGCGCCTGCGATGCCGATGTCCGTTACCCGTGCGGTAATGCCGATGAGGATCACCACGATGGCGCCGGCGAGCGCGACGGCGACGATCTTCAGGTGCGTCGTGCGATCTGCGCCGATCAGCGAATGTGACATGGTGTCCGCCTGTGAATTGCGTTGCGTATCCCAAGGACGAACGGCGCTTTCGATTTCCGACATCGGCAT
>JBBWZU010000189.1:0-3356 GCA_039649225.1 Hyphomicrobiales bacterium
ACAGGCCGACCATCCGCTCGATCCCGGCAAGCTCGCCCGGTCGGCCGGCCGTCGTCATCCCGAACATCACGTCGTCTCGCGACATGTGGCGCCCCAGCAGCAGTGCCCATGCGCCTTGCATCACCGCGTTCAAGGTCAACCGCCGCGCCTGCGCCAAAGACTGCAGCTCGCCGGACAGTTGCTCCGAGAGCGTGACTCGATGCTCGCCCAGGGCATCGGGCGATGCTGCGGAATCTCCCGCCACCAACGCGAGCCGGCACGGCGCGGTGAACCCCGCGAGGCGGTTGCGCCAGAATCTCTTGGCAGTCACCTGATCAGCCGCGGCGAGCCACGCCAGATAGTCGCGATACGGCCGTGACGGCGGCAAGGACGATCGTTGTCGTTGCCGCCTGGCGCGATAGAGTTCCAGAAGCTCGCGCAGCAGGATCGGGATCGACCATCCGTCCAGCAGGATGTGATGAAAGCTCAAGATCATGGTGTGCCGCACGAGCGAGTGACGCAACAGAGAAGCGCGCAGCAACGGGCCATCGGCAAGGTCGAAACCTCGCGCCTTGTCCGCCGCCAAAAGTTGCCGCAACTGGCGCTTGGCGACATCGGCGTCGAGCGCAGACCAGTCAGCGATGCGCAACGGCAACTGCCCGTCCCGGCGCACCACTTGTAAGGCTGCCGATTCCAAAGGCGCTGCTCGTGGCGGTGCCGCCGCGATATCGTCCACCACAACAGCGCGCAGCGCAGCATGCCGGGCCGCCAGGTCGCGCCATGCGGCTTCGAACGCCGGCATGTCGAGCTCGCCATCGAGTGTCAGGCATAGTTGCTCATGGTATGCGACGCTATCCGGAGCTTTGCGCGCGTGCAGCAGGATAAGATGCTGCATCGGGGCGAGCGGCCACACATCATCCAGGTCGGGATAGCGCCGCGCCAAGTCTTCCAGACCGGCTTCATCGAGCCGCACCAACGGGAAGTCAGATGGGGTGTAGCCGCCGACGCCGGCCGCCGTGCAGTGTCGAATGATGCCGCGCAATGAGTGGATAAAGCGTTGTGCCAAGTCTTCGATCGAGGCTCGATCGTGCGCGGCAGGCCACCAGCGCCACTCGGTCTGAAGTGCGCCGTCTTTCGCGACCAGCGCTACGATTTCAAGGAGATGATTCCCGCCACGGTTCGGCGCAATGGCGGGCCCGGAACTTTCAACCGCAAGCCGCCACCCTTTGTCGCCGGTCTCATCGAAACGGCCCAGGTAGTTGAAGGCGATCGATGCCCGCGGCAGCCGCCGCAATACGTCGGCGGTCTCCGCGTTGAGGTATCTCAGGAGACCCCAACCGATGCCGTTGTGCGGCACCCTGCGGAGCTGTTCCTTGATGCGCTTGAGCGCAATGCCCGCCGCAGGTCCGCCGGCCGCGATTTGCTCGACATCCAGCGCGCCCGCATCGAGCCGCACCGGAAACATGGTGGTGAACCAGCCGACGGTTCGCGACAAATCGGCCCCGGCGAAGAGATCCTCGCGGCCGTGACCTTCGAGGTCGATCAGCGCGGCAGTTCCCGCCTCTCCTCGTGCCGCGCGCCAATCAGCCAACGCCACCGACAGTGCTGCGAGAAGCGCATCATTGATTCGGCTGTGATAGGCTTGAGGTACGACGGACAAGAGAGCCTGGGTTTCGGAGGCCGGGAGCGCGATCGTCAGCCCGTCGGTCTGACCGTACGTGCTGCCTTGTGGGTCGACGGCGCGGTCGAACGGTAGCGGCGGCGCGTCGCGGCCCATCGCGCTCCAGAGATCAAGCTCGTTCGATGCTGCGGCGTCGTGGGCTCGGTTCGCGAGCCGCCTCGCCCAGGTCTTGAAGGACGTGGTCTTGGCCGGAAGCTTGACGGCCTCGCCGCGCTCGAGCTGTCCGTAAGCCGTGACGAGATCTTCAAGCAGGATGCGCCACGATACGCCATCGACGACGAGATGATGAATGACGAGCAGCAATCGGCCTGGCGTTTCGGCGCCAAAGTCGAACCATCCGGCCGCAACCATGCGGCCCGCCATCGGATCGAGACTTCCTTGTAGCGCGGCAGCCGCGATCTCCAGCTGCTCCACACGCGCTTTCGGTGCAAGCTCCGCCAGATCGAAATGCGTAAACGCGATCTGCATTTCGTCTGCAGACAGATAGTTTTGCTGCCAGCCGGTGGCGCAACGATCGAAGCGACTGCGCAATGCATCGTGATGAATCAAAATGGAGGCAGTCGCAGGCTCTAGGTGCTCAGGCTTGATGTCGGCCGGAACTTCCAGCAGCACAGCTTGGTTGAAGTGCTCGATTGGGCCTGGCTGTTCGAAGAACCAATGCTGGATGGGCGTCAGCGGTGATGGACCGGGTTCCGTATCCTCCTCGACACTTGCCTGCGTTTGATCAGCGGCTGCGGCGAGGGCTGCGACCGTCTGGTATTGAAAGATTTGCTGCGGCGTGATCGCCACGCCTTTGGCGCGCGCGCGCGCGACGAGCTGGATCGACTGGATCGAATCGCCGCCGAGCTCGAAGAAGTTATCGTTGATGCCGACGCGCTCGAGGCCGAGCAGTTGGGCGAACAGGCCGGCCAGCACGGTCTCGACCGGATTGCGTGGCGGGACGTAGTCGGCCTCGCTGTGCCATTCGGGTGCCGGCAGGGCGTTGCGGTCGAGCTTGCCATTGGGGGTGAGCGGCAGCGCATCGAGCGGCACGAAGGCGGCCGGCACCATGTAGTCCGGCAGCGTTAGCTGCAGGTGCCGGCGCAACTCGCCGATCTCCAGCGGCGCCTGCGCGCCGCCGGCCACATAGGCGATGAGCCGCTTGCCGGTGGCATCTTGGCGCGCGATCACTGCCGCCTGCTCGATGCCCGCATGCGCCAATAACGCTGCCTCGATCTCGCCAAGCTCGATGCGGAAGCCGCGGATCTTCACTTGATGGTCGCCGCGGCCGAGATAGTCGAGCGTCTCATCGGGGCGCCAGCGCGCCAGATCGCCAGTACGATAGAGCCGCGCCCCCGGCACGAACGGGTCGGGCACGAAGCGCTCCGCCGTCAGCCCGGGCCGACCCAGATAGCCGCGCGCAAGGCCGGCGCCACCGATATACAGTTCGCCCGCGACCCCGCCCGGAAGCGGCTCCAGATGACGGTCGAGCACATGGGCCTGAAGATCCGGGATGGGTCGGCCGATGGCGCTCGTGGCACTATCGACATCGCTCAGCTGCACCGGCCGATAGGTCACATGCACGGTGGTCTCGGTGATGCCGTACATGTTGACGAGCTGCGGCTGCGTGTCGCCGTGGCGTTCGAACCTGGGCCGGAGCTCGGTGAAGTTCAGCGCCTCGCCGCCGAAGATAACGAGGCGCAGCGCCAGGTCCTGT
>JBBWZU010000212.1:0-6113 GCA_039649225.1 Hyphomicrobiales bacterium
GAACTTTCAACAGTACTGCCGCAGGTCGGTGGCGGAAAAATCCGTGTGCTCGGGGTGGCGTGGAGCAAGCGCTCGCCGAACGTGCCGGATGTGCCGACCATGATCGAGCAGGGCGTGAAGGATTTCACTGCCGCGAGCTATGTCGGCATCCTGGCGCCCGCCGCGACGCCCGCCGATATCGTCAAGACGCTTGAGGCCGCGCTGATCAAGGCGCTCAACATGAAGGAAACGCAGGAGCGGTTCCTCAAGACCGGCGCGGAGCTTGTGCCGGACGATCTGATGACGTCGAATGGCTTCGGCGCCTACATCAGGAACGAATACGAGTTGACGCGCGAAGCCGCGAAGCTTGCCGGATTGACACCGACCTGAGGTGTTGCGCTTGAGCATGCATCCGAGGGAACGCCTCGCTTATTCGGCCATCGAGGGACGCAAGGCGATGAAGCTGCCGGATGGGCTGCGGCTCATCGTCTGGCCGGTGCTGTCGCTGGAAGAGTGGGACATGGCGCGGCCGATGGCACGCACGGTGATTTCGCCGCCGCAGGGCCAGCCGCTGCAGCCGGATCACCCGAACTGGACCTGGCATGAATACGGCATGCGTGTCGGCTTCTGGCGCATCAAGCGGATGCTCGATGCCCTGAAGATCAGCCCGACGCTGACGCTCAACGCCAAAGTCTGCGAGACCTATCCGCAGGTCGTGCAGGCCTGCGTCGACGCCGGCTGGGAGCTGAACGCGCATTCTTACGACCAGGTGCCGATGCACAAGCTCGATGACCAGAAAGCCGTGATCGACAAATCGGTCGCGGTGATCTCCAAGTTCTGGGGCAAGCCGCCGCGCGGCTGGTTCGGTCCCGGGCTGACGCAAACCTTCGATACGCTCGATCATCTGTCCGCCGCCGGCATCGAATATATCGGCGACTGGGTGCTCGACGACGAGCCGGTGACGCTCAAGACGGCACACAAGCCGGTGGTCGCGCTGCCGTATAATTTCGAGCTGCACGACATCGTGCTGATGGCGCTCGGCCATCATCCGTCGGATCAGTTTTATACCCGCATGATGGATCAGTTCGAATGCCTCTATGCGGAATCGACAGAGCGCCCCAAGATCATGGCCGTCGCGATGCACGGCTATCTGTCGGGCGTGCCGCACCGAATCAACCACATCCGGCGCGCGCTCGAGGAGGTGCTCGGCCGCCCCGGCGTCGCCGCCTGGGATGGCGCGAGGATCTTGGATTGGTACCGGACGCAAGGCGAGTAGAGCGGGCAAAGGCGCAACGCGCCGTGCCCGCGCGTGTTGGCGGCGGGCACGCGCTTCGCGCCGCCCTACGAAAAGCGGCGCGCCGCAGATGCAAGCCATTGACGCCTGCGCTTACGCGGCGCGGACGTAGCCGTAGCGCAGGTTCGTTGGCTCCCGGGACGCGAGGCCGTACTCAGTCTTGAGCTTCGCGAGCCGATCCGCCGAATAGGCCGGCATTGGCGCATTCTCGGTAGCCTTGAGATTGAGCCGATAAAGGCGCGCCGCGTTCGTGCCGAAGACCATCTGCTTCGTCGGACTGTTGTCATTGCCGAGCGGCGCAAAGCCATACTTCCTCTGCATGTCCTCGGGGATCTCCAGGCGGCGCAGCGCCTCGATCTGCCATTGCGGCGAGCCATACCACACGCTGTCCGTGCCCCAGAGCACGCGCTCGACCCCGAAGCCCTTGATCAGCGTTCCGACGAGCGCCGCCGAGAACTTCGGATGCGCCACGGCCGAATTGGCAAACGACGTGCCCAGTTCGGCGTAGACATTGTTCACACCGAACTTGGCGGGAATTTCGGCGAGATCGCTCGCCCATTTGATACGGCCGGTCTGCTCGAACTCGGCCCAGGCCTGCTCTGGCAGCTCGAGGAAGGCGCGTAACGCCGAGTGGTAGACGACGAAGGTCATTTGCGGCCAGTCCTTGGCGGCCTTGCCGACATCCCAGGCGGTTGCATATTCCCAAACGCCCGCAAACGACTTCTCATAGTCCGGCGGAAGCAGGCCCTTGTGGATGCAGATCGTCGTGATGCCAGCCTTCACCGCCTTCTCGTAGAAGGGATACATCACCTGTTCATCGTCGAGGCGCCACGGGAATTTGGACGGCGCGAGCGGATCGCCGATTGTGTAGGATTTCCATGAATCCGGCTTGTAGACCTCGATCGCCTTGTCGACCTCTTCCATCCAGCCGGGTTGCTTCGGCGTGATCACCGTGTGCGCGAGCAGGCGCCGTGAGCCGGCGAAGTCGTTGACGATCTCGCGCGTCTTGGCGATTTGCTCGTTCGACAGGAACCACCAGCTCGGATCGTCGAATGGCGCGCCGGAAAGCAGCGCGATGTTGGTGTCGCTGTCGTAGTATATTTCCTTGACGTAGTTCTGGAACTTGAACCTCACGAGCGAAGAAACGTCCCCCAGATTCGGATTCCAGTGCTGCTGCGCAAACTTGGCAAGATCGAGCAGCTCGGGATGATTGAAGTCGTCGCGCACGAAATGGGTCTGGACATCGAAGACGAACTGCCCGGCGAGGCTCTGCGCCCGCGCCTGGATCAGCTCGGGCTCGCGCGCCTCCGCAGCATCCACCTGGAACACCGGCGAGCCGTAGATCTCGTTCATGGCGAGAAAGGCTGTCGCCATGCCGCAGCCTGTCTGCATGAACTGGCGGCGGCTCAAGCCGAGCCGCTTGCCGTTGAGATCGGAGAGTTCGAAGATGCGCTGCTCGACGCGTTTTTGCGTCTCGCTTTGCGGCGGCGGAAGATACTCGCCGTTCGACACGATCTGGGTGGGTATCGGGGTTGCGGCGGACGCAGTTTCAGCACCTGCGACCAGACGCTGCTCGCGATCGCTGAGCCAAGTGCTCATGGTCGTCTCTCCCTTGTGCAGTTAATTGGCCCCCAGTGCCCCGTGTCGGCTCCTCCATTGCGGTTGTCGACGGTCGAAGCTTAAACCTGTCCTTGGCGTCAAACAATGCGGCGGCACGTCTCGGTGCGGCCGGCATGAGAACTTCGTCGCGCGTTGAGATTTGTAGGGCAAGGTTGGGGAAGCGTAACCCGCCGACTTTCGGGTGAGAATGGTGGGTTACGCGCTAATCCATCCTACGAAAAGAACTGGTTCGCCGGCCGTGGCAGGCCGAGATTCTCGCGCAATGTCTTGCCCTCGTATTCGCGGCGGAAGATGCCGCGGCGCTGCAGCTCCGGCACGACACGCGCGCAAAAATCCTCCAGCCCGCCCGGCAGATACGGAAACATGATGATGAAGCCATCGGCGGCGTCGGCGTCGAGCCATTGTTGCATCTCGTCGGCGATCGTCTGTGGCGTGCCGACCATCGCGAGGCCCGCATAGCCGCCGAGCCGCTGGGCGAGTTGGCGCACGGTGAGATTCTCGCGCTTGGCCAGCGCGATCGTGCGCTCGCGCCCGCTTTTGCTTTGGTTGCTCTCCGGGATCTCCGGCAGCGGTCCGTCGGGGTCGAAGCCCGACGCATCCGTTCCGAGCGCAATCGACAGTGAGCCGATCGCATTGGCGTAGTGCACCAGGCTGTCGAGCTTTGCGCGCTTTTCCCCCGCCTCCTCGACCGTATCTCCGACAATCACCAGGCAGGCCGGGAGGATCTTCATATGCTCGCGCGGGCGGCCGAGCTTTTCCATCCGGCCCTTGACGTCGGCATAGAAAGCCTGCCCCGCGCCAAGATTGCCCTGTGCGGTGAACACGGCTTCGGCCGTTTCCGACGCCAGCCGTCTGCCGGCCTCGGACGCGCCCGCCTGGACGATGACCGGCCAGCCCTGGACCGGCCGCGCGATGTTGAGCGGGCCGCGTACCGAGAGGAATTCGCCCTGGTGCGCCAGCACATGCATTTTCTCGGGGTCAAGGAAGATGCCGCTCTCGGCATCGCGGATGAAGGCATCATCCGCCCACGAGTCCCACAAACCTGTGACGACGTCGTAGAACTCACGCGCGCGCTCGTAGCGCTCGTCGTGCTCCATCAGGGCATCCATGCCGAAATTCAGCGCCGCATCCGGATTGGAGGTCGTGACGATGTTCCAGCCGGCGCGTCCGCCGCTCAGGTGATCGAGCGAGGCGAAGCGGCGTGCAATGTGGTAGGGCGCGTCGAACGTGGTCGAGCCGGTGGCGACGAGGCCGATGTTCTCGGTGACCTGCGAGAGCGCGGACAGCAGCGTGAACGGTTCGAACGACGTCACGGTGTGGCTGCGTTTGAGCGCCTCGACCGGCATGTTCAGCACCGCCATGTGATCCGCCATGAAGAAGGCGTCGAACTTGGCCCGCTCCAGCGCCTGGATGCTCTGGCGCATGTGCGCGATATTGAAGTTCATGTCCGGCCACGCGCCCGGATAGCGCCACGCGCCGGTATGGATACTCGCCGGACGCATGAAGGCGCCGAGCTTGAGTTGACGCTGTGCTGGCATGGGGGCTCCGTGCGTGCCGCCTGGAGGGGCATGATGTTCCAATATAGGTGGGCGGACCGGAGAAGGAAGCACGGCACGGGTGCAAGAAATTATTGTCTCCGGCGAGGTTCCGCCGCGGGGGTCTTGTGCTGTGCCCACCGGAGTAGCGTAGGATAGCGCCAGCGCAGGTACATGCGCGGCAATGAAGAATTGAACGGAGGAATGAGATGGGCATCGGACGGCGCGGATTCGTCAAAGGCGTTGGGCTGGCATTGAGAACAGCGCCATTGTGCCTGTTCGCCCCGCATGTTGCGCGCGCGCAATCCGACGGATGGCCGAACCGGCCGGTGCGGTTCGTCGTGCCGCTCGCCGCCGGCGGCGGGCTCGATTTCGTCGCGCGCCTCGTCGCCGAACATGTGTCGCGCAGCCTCGGCCAGCAGATCTTCATCGAGAACAAGACCGGGGCAGGCGGCACGATCGGCATCGACACCGCGATCAAGTCGGCGCCGGACGGCTACACGTTTCTATTGACCAATGACAACGTGGCGAGCGCGCCGCATGTGCTGCGTCTCAACATCGACTATTTGAAGGACCTCCTGCCGGTCAGCCTGCTCGGGCGGCAGCCGCAGGCGCTCGCCGTCCATCCCTCGTTCGAGGTGAATTCGGTCGCCGAGCTCGTCGCGGCCGTCAAGAAAGTGCCAAGCATGAGCTGCGCCACGTCGGGCGTCGGCTCGAACCAGCATGTGCTGATGGAGTGGTTCGCCAAGGAAGCCGGCATCAGGCTGGAGCACGTGCCTTATCGCGGCGCCGGCCAGGCGATCAACGATCTGCTCGCCGGGCATGTGAAGATTGCGTTCCTGGGACCGACCGCGCTGCTGCCGCATGCCGCCGCCAAGAACATCCGGCTGCTGGCGCAGTCGGGCGACGCGCGCTCGCGCAGCATGCCGGACGTGCCGACTTTGCAGGAGGCCGGTTACACAGGCCTGTCGCTGGAATCCTGGTACGGCACCTTCGCGCCGCTTGGAACGCCGCCCGCCGTCATCGCGCGGCTCAATGCCGAGACCGACAAGGCGCTGAAGGATCCGGCGATGAAAGAGGCCTTGGCCAAAGGCGCGACCGAGGGCGTCGGCGGCGCCGCCGAGGCGCTGGCCAAGCTCGCGCGCGAGGATTCGGAAAAATACGCGCGCATCGTCAAGGAAGTGAACATCAAGCTGGGCTAAAACACAGGGCGCTCAAGAGCACTCCGTCATGGCCGGGCTTGTCCCGGCCATCCACGCCTTCCTTGCGCAAGAACAAGACGTGGATGCCCGGAACAAGTCCGGGCATGACGCAGTGGCGTTAGATGCGCGATTGCGCCCGCTACAGCTTCTTGATCTCGACCTTGCGGAATTTCACCACACCCTTGTCGTTGACGACGCCGGCCGCGTCCTTGTTGCCGAGCCCGTGCTGAAGCGCGATCTTGCCATTGGCGTGCTTGCCGTCTTGGGCGTCGACGGTCTTCTGCCCGTTCAGCACGACCGTGAATGTCCCGCCCTTCGCGGTGATCTCGTACACGTTCCATTTCCCGACGGATTTCGGCATCGGATCGACCTTGGCGATGTTGACGATGGCGCCGGTCGCATAATCTTTCCCGGGCCGGTCATCCCAGATGTTCACCTCGTAGGCGTTCTCGGCATTGATCTTGGCGGGATCGGTGCAGCGGA
>JBBWZU010000213.1:0-8873 GCA_039649225.1 Hyphomicrobiales bacterium
CGAACGTCCGGCGGATGCGCCCGCAAAGCCAGCGGTAAAGCCGGCCGAGGCGAAAACCGACGTGCCGCTGCCTCCCGACAAGCCGCTCGCCGCGCCCGTGCCGCAGCCGCGCCCGAAGCCGTGACACCGCGATGACCCGCAAGAAGCGACCGTTGTCGGAGGATGAGCACGCGCTGTGGACGGCCGTGACGCGCGCGATCAAGCCGCTGCGCCGGCGCAAGACGATGCCCCCCGAGGAGATCGCGCCGCCCGTACTGCCATCGCGCAAGCTCGCCAAAGCCGCGAAGGCCGTCCCACTTGCGGCTCCGCCCACCGCGCGGGCAGCGCCGCCACCGCTCGCCCCGTTGGGACGCCGGATGCGGCAGAAGATTAGCCGCGGCGCTGAACAGATCGAGGCCCGCATCGACCTGCACGGCATGACGCAAGCCTCGGCGCACAGCGCGCTGGTGCACTTTCTGCATCGCGCCCAGCGTGACGGCGTGCGCGTCGCCCTGGTGATCACCGGCAAGGGCAAAGCCGGCGCCGATCCTCACGCCGAGCGCGGCGTGCTCAAGCGCCAGGTGCCGCTCTGGCTGGAGAGCCCCGAACTGCGCCCGCTCGTTGTCGGCTTCGAGGCCGCCACGATCGGCCACGGCGGCGCAGGGGCGTTGTATGTGCGGATGCGACGACCGCGGTAGCGGGGCTTGGCGGAGTCTTGGCGCGAGTCTTGGCGTCGACGCCAAAGTCGTCATGTTTTAGCATTGTTAGAACAGAAGGGCGTCCTGTCATGAAATCTGCAATCCGCAAGATGGGAAACTCTCACGGCGTGATCATTCCCAAGCCATTGTTGGAGGAGATCGGCGCCAAAGTGAATGATGCGGTCGACGTCAAGGTCCACAAGGGCAAGATTGTCATATCTCCGGTCGGGGGCAGCCCTCGTGCGGGCTGGGCTGAGGCGAGCAAGCGGCTGAGCGCGTCTGGGTGAAATCGATCGCAGCGCAGCGACGACCGCGCTGAGCACCTTGCGGGAGATGTTTGCCGAATAAGGCCAAATCGCTAGAGAATAAACCGGCTCAAATCCGCGTTCTTGGCCAGATCGCCGATGTGCTGGCGCACGTAAGCGGCGTCGATCGTCACGGTCTCGCCCGAGCGGTCGGGCGCGGCGAATGAAATTTCATCCAGCACGCGCTCCATCACGGTCTGCAGCCGCCGCGCGCCGATGTTCTCGACATTCGAATTCACCTCGACGGCGATGTCCGCAATCGCATCGATCGCGTCGTCGGTAAAAATCAGCGTGACGCCTTCGGTGCCGAGCAGCGCGATGGTCTGCTTGATCAGCGAGGCCTCGGTCTCGGTCAGGATGCGGCGCAGATCGTCGCGCGTCAGCGGCTTGAGCTCGACGCGGATCGGCAGGCGTCCCTGCAGCTCGGGCAGCAGATCGGACGGCTTGGACACATGGAACGCGCCGGACGCGATGAACAAAATGTGGTCGGTCTTCACGGCGCCGTGCTTGGTCGAGACCGTCGTGCCCTCGATCAGCGGCAGGAGATCGCGCTGCACGCCCTCGCGCGAGACGTCGCCGCCGACGCGGCCATCGCGCACGGTAATTTTGTCGATCTCGTCCAAAAAGACGATGCCGTTCTGCTCGACCGCGCGGATCGATTCCTGCACCAGCTGTTCCTGATCGAGCAGCTTGTCGGATTCCTCGTTGATCAGCGGTTCGTAGGCATCCTTCACGGTCACGCGGCGCGTCTTGGAGCGCCCGCCGCCGATCTTGCCGAAGATGTCGCCGATCGACACCGCGCCCATCTGTGCGCCCGGCATTCCGGGGATCTCGAACATCGGAAAGCCGCCGCCCGACTGCTGCACTTCGATCTCGATCTCCTTGTCGTCGAGTTCGTTGGCGCGCAGCTTCTTGCGGAACGAATCCTTGGTGGCGGCGCTGGCGCCCTCGCCGACCAGCGCGTTGACGACGCGCTCCTCGGCGGCCTGGTGCGCGCGCGTTTCGACATCCTTGCGCTTGCGCTCGCGCGTCTGCGCGATCGCGATCTCGACAAGATCGCGCACGATCTGCTCGACGTCGCGGCCGACATAACCGACTTCGGTAAACTTCGTCGCTTCGACCTTGAGGAACGGCGCGCCCGCCAGCCGCGCCAGGCGGCGCGAAATCTCGGTCTTGCCGACGCCGGTCGGCCCGATCATCAAAATGTTCTTCGGCAGCACTTCCTCGCGCAGCCTGTCGTCGAGCTGCATGCGGCGCCAGCGATTGCGCAGCGCGATCGCGACCGCGCGCTTGGCATCGCCCTGGCCGATGATGAAACGGTCGAGCTCGGACACGATTTCGCGCGGGGAGAAGTCGCTCATGCGTTGCGTACCATCAAGAGTGCGATGCCGTCGGCGGTATCGACCAGATCGTTTTTGACAAAACCGGCTTTTTCGTAGGCGCGGATCGCGCGCGCATTCTTCGGATCGGGATCGGTGACGATGCGCGGCGTCCCGGCGCCGAGCAGATCGTCAGTAAACGCGCGGATGAAGGCCGAGCCGTGACCGCGGCCGACCATCTCGGCCGCACCGATGAACTGGTCGATGCCGCGCGTGCCTTGCGGATGGACGCCGAGCCCGCCTTCCGGCCAGACGGCCGGATCGTAGCATTGCAGATAGGCGAACGGATGCTCCTGCGTCGCGACGATGAACTGATCCATCGCGGGTTCATCCAGATCGCCGCTCACGAGGTCGAACTGCTCGTCCGCGGCGCCCCACCATTCGGCGACATGCGGCATTGCAAGCCAGCGCCGCAGCAGCGGCAGATCGTCGGCCGACATCGGACGAAATTGATACCGCGACGCCGAGGATTGCGACGTCATGTTTCAGGCGCTCTCCAACGTCTCGACCGTGACGTTGCGATTGGTGTAGACGCAAATGTCCGCCGCGATGTCGAGCGAGCGGCGCACGATGGCTTCCGCCGCCATCTCGGTCGTGGCGAGCGCACGCGCGGCGGCGAGCGCGTAATTGCCACCCGACCCGATGCCCATCACGCCGGCTTCCGGTTCCAGCACGTCGCCGGTGCCGGTCAGCACCAGCGAAACCGATTTGTCGGCGACGATCATCATGGCTTCGAGCCGGCGCAGATAGCGATCGGTGCGCCAATCTTTGGCAAGCTCAACTGCCGCGCGCATCAGCTGCCCGGGATACTGCTCCAGCTTGGCTTCCAGCCGCTCGAACAGCGTGAAGGCGTCGGCGGTCGCGCCCGCAAAGCCGCCGATGACGTCGCCCTTGGCGAGGCGCCGCACTTTCTTGGCGTTGGCCTTGACGATCGTCTGGCCGATCGAGACCTGCCCGTCGCCGCCGATTGCGACGATGCCGCCCTTGCGAACGGTGAGGATGGTGGTGCCGTGCCAGATTTCGGATTGGGTCTGCATGCGGGGCTGATGTAGGGTCTGTGGTCAAGGGACGCAAATGTTGTCCCTTGCCTTTGTCCTTGACCTGGGGCGAACGCGGCGTCACCATCTGATATATTAGTTTGTCTGCCAAAAATACCGGCGTCCTTGATGGCGACCGGGAGGGAGCCCAAGAGATGACCAGCCCGACAATCAGTCGCCGATCCTTGCTGCGCGCCGCCAGCGCCGCCTCCCTTGGCGCGGCGCTGGCGCCCGCCATCATCGGCAAGGCCAGTGCGGCCCCGATGAAGATGCGGCTCTCCTCGTCGCAGGCGAACGATCCGAAGTTCGCCAATGGGCGCGTCTATTATGACAACCTCACCAAGCAGCTCAAAGCCGCGAGCCTGTCCGACCAGATCGAAGTGCAGTTCTTTCCCGACAATCAGCTCGGTCAGGAAATCGACGTCATCAATTCGGTCAAGCTCGGCGTCATCGACATGATGGTGTCGGGCTCGTCGATTTCGGCCAACCTCGTGCCGCTGGTCGGCACTTTCGACCTCGGCTATCTGTTCGACAGCTTCCCGCAGCAGACCAAGGCCTTCGATGCCGGCGCCGCGAAGCCGGTCGAAGAGGCGCTGCTGAAGGGCTCCAACATCCGCATCATCGCCTGGGCTTACAATTTCGGCTCGCGCTCGGTGCTGTCGAAGAAATCCGCGCGCACGCCGGAGGAATTGACCGGCCTCAAGATCCGCACGCTGCCCAACCCGGTCATTACCGAATGCCTGCGCCTGATGGGCGCGGCCGCGACGCCGCTCGCGTTCGGAGAAATCTATACCGCGCTGCAGGCCGGCGTGCTCGACGGCCTCGAGCACGATCCACCGACGATCGTCGCCAGCAAATTCTTCGAGACCGCGAAGTTCTATACGCTGACCGAGCATAATTTTTCGCCGCTCGCGACCTACTTCAGCGAAACGACGTTCCGGAAGATGGAGCCGAAGCTGCGCGACGCGTTCCTCGACGTTGCCGGCAAGGCCGCGGTGGACACCCGCGCGCACGGCCTTGCGGTCGAGAAGGAAGCGCTGGTCCTGTTGAAAGAGAAGGGCGTCACCGTGCAGGACTGCGACAAGGATGCGTTCCGCAAGCGCGTTCAGGCTCAGTACGAGCCCTTCATGAAGAACCGGCCGGGTTCGCAGGCGATTATCGAATCGATCCGGAGCACGAAGGTCTAGGCTCCGCCCACAGAATGTCGCACGCAGAGGCTGATCCACGTGGCGCGGGCCGGTTCACCACCGGCCCGCTGTTGCATCTGACCGACGCCATCGCGGCCGTGCTGCTGGCGGCAGATCTCCTCGTTGTCATCGGCTCGGTGCTGCTGCGCTCTTTGTTCAACGCACCGGTGGAATGGTCCGACGACGTCGCGCGCGGCCTGATGGTCGGCTCCAGCTTTTTCGGCGCGGCGAGCGCGCTCGCGCGCGGCGAGAATGCCGGCGTTGCGTTCTTCGTCGATCGTGTGCCCTCGCAGGCGCGGCGCATCATCGATGCCGTCGCGGCGTTGCTGGTTCTTATTATCGCAGCCTACGTGGCGTTTCACGCGGTCGAGCTCGGCCTGCTCACGACCGGGCAGACCACCGGCTCCGGCCTGCCACTCGAACTGACCTTCTATCCGATGGGCGCGGGCGCGACCTGCATGGCGCTGTTTGCGCTCGACCAGTTCGTGCGCCGCGGCGTGCGCGATATCACCGTCGCGGTGGCGATCGTCGGTGCGCTGCTGGTCGTATGGTTTTCCTGGAGCGCGGTCGCGCCCGACACCGTGCCGAATGCCGGACCACTGATGCTGATCGGGTTTGTGTTCAGCCTCGCCGGTGGCATGGCGATCGGCTTTGCGCTCGCGCTTGCCGCGCTGCTCTACATCTGGGCCGAGGGTGCGCTGCCGGGCGTGATCTTCGCGCAGCAGATGGCGCGCGGCATCGACAACTTCGTGCTGCTGGCGATCCCGTTCTTCATCCTGGTCGGCTACCTGATGGAGGCGAACGGCATGTCGGTGCGCCTGATCGCGCTCCTGGAGCGCCTAGTCGGGCGGATGCGCGGCGGGCTCAATGTCGTGATGGTGCTGTCGATGGTGATCTTCTCCGGCATCTCCGGATCGAAGATGGCCGACGTGGCCGCGGTGGGCTCGGTGCTGGTGCCGGCGGCGCGGCGCTCGCGGCAAAATCCCGGCAACGCGGTGGCGTTGCTTGCCGCCTCGGCCGTGATGGCGGAAGCGATCCCGCCCTGCATCAACCTCATCATCCTCGGTTTCGTCGCCAACCTGTCGATCGGCGGGCTGTTCATGGCCGGCCTGGTCCCCGCCGCCCTGATGGCGCTGGCGCTGATCGCCGTCGCGGTGGTGTTCGGCACGCGCACGCTGGTCGCCGATGAGGCGACCGCCAAGGTCCCGACGGCGCAGCTCTGGAGTGGCGCGGCCGCAACCGTCGGCCTGCTGGTGCTGATCTTCGGCGGCTTCAAGTCGGGTTTTGCCACCGCGACTGAAATTTCGGCGTTTGCGGCGCTCTACGCGCTGGTGGTCGGCAGCCTCGTGTTCCGCGAGCTTGGCTGGCAGGCGGCGGTGCGCAGCTTCACGCTGTCGGCGATCCGCTCCGGGCTGATCATGTTCATCGTGGCGGCGGCGCAGTCGCTCGCCTTCGTGCTGACTTTGCAGCAAATCCCGCATGCGCTCGGCGATGCGCTGGTTCATCTGTCGCAGACCAGCGGGACCTGGCTGTTCATGATCCTGTCGATCGCGATTCTGATCGTGATGGGCTCGGTGTTGGAAGGGGCGGCCGCCCTGATCATCTTCGGCCCCCTCCTGATCCCGGTCGCCGCCACGCTCGGCATCGCACCCCTGCATTTCGGCGTGGTGCTGGTGATCGCCATGGGGATCGGGCTGTTCGCGCCGCCGCTCGGCCTCGGGCTCTACGGTGCCTGTCTGGTCGGCAATGTGCCGATCGAGGACACCGTCAAGCCGATCATGGGCTATCTCGGCCTGTTGCTGCTCTGCCTGCTGGTGATCGCCTTTGTGCCGGCCTTAACGCTGTGGCTGCCGCAGGCGCTGGGATACTAAGCTGCGGGTAGCCGAGCCGGGCCGCGCCTGATAAAAGGCGCCCCTTACGCGCATGATCCCGAAAAGTGGATACCGGTTTTCGGAAAAGATCGTGCGCCAAATTGTGGCTACAGCGACATGCGCACGGCATCGATCAAACGGAAGACCAAGGAGACCGACGTCGAGGTTGAGATCAACCTGGACGGCACCGGCGTGGCCAATATTGCGACCGGCATCGGCTTTTTCGACCATATGCTCGACCTTCTGGCGCGCCATTCGCGCATCGACATGACGGTGCGGGCCCAGGGCGACCTGCATATCGATCACCATCACACGACCGAGGATGTCGGCATCGCGCTCGGAACGGCCGTGAAGCAGGCGCTCGGCGACATGAAGGGCATCACGCGCTACGCCAGCCTGCACATGCCGATGGACGAGGCGCTGACCCGGGTCGCGATCGACATTTCGGGGCGGCCGTTTCTGGTGTTCAAGGCCGAATTCGCGCGCGACAAGGTCGGTGCGTTCGACACCGAGCTGGTGCGCGAATGGTTCCAGGCTTTTGCGATCAATGCCGGCGTCACGCTGCACGTCGAGACATTGTATGGCACCAACGACCACCATATCTCGGAGTCGTGCTTCAAGGGGCTGGCGCGGGCCTTGCGCGCGGCGGTCGCGATCGATCCGAGCGCGGCGGGCGAAATCCCGTCGACCAAGGGAACGCTAGGTGGTTGACTTGCGCTGTAGCCCGGATGGAGCGCAGCGCAATCCGGGGTGACCTGCGATAGATGCGATAGAACAGTCCCGGATTTCGCTGCGCTCCATCCGGGCTACGAGTGAGAACCGATCATGCCTGTCTACACAGTTCACGAGCCGCCGCGCCGCGATGACGAGATCGTGGCCCATACGGCACGTTTTCAGTTCGTGCGCGACGGCTTCCACTGGTGGGCGCTGCTGCTCACGCCGTTCTGGATGCTGCGCTATCGCATGTGGCTCGAGCTGATCGCGTATCTGGCTCTGGTCGCCGGCTTCACCTACGGGCTCAATCGCCTCGGCATCGGCGAGAGCGTCGGGCCGTGGGTCGCGCTGCTGCTCTCGCTCCTGGTCGGTCTTGAGGCCTCGAGCCTGCGCCGCTGGAAGCTCGCGCGCCGCGGCTTCGAGAACCTCGGTGTCGTCATCGGCGAGGATCTGGATATCGCCGAGCGGCGCTTCTTCGACGGTTGGGTGATGCAAGGCCGCCGTCCGGTGACGTCGCCGTTCGAGCCGCAGGCGGCTGAACCGCCGCGTTCGGCGGCTGAACCGCCGCGTTCGAGCGGCGAGCAACGCGTGGCGCCCGCCGATCCGGCCGATATCGTCGGCCTGTTCCCGCAACCGGAGGCACGCGCGTGACCGTCGCGATCGTCGACTACGGCTCGGGCAACCTGCACTCGGCCGCAAAGGCCTTCGAGCGGGCGGCGCGCGAGTCCGGTCACGATCAGGCGATTGTGGTCACCAATGATCCCGACAAGGTTTTGGCGGCCGACCGCGTGGTGCTGCCGGGCGTCGGCGCCTTCGCGGATTGCCGCCGCGGTCTCGATGCGGTGCCCGGCATGGTCGAGGCACTGAATGAGGCGGTACGAAAGAACGGCCGGCCGTTCCTCGGCATCTGCGTCGGCATGCAGCTGATGGCCGAGCGCGGGCGCGAATACCAGGTGGTTGAAGGGCTCGGCTGGATTCCCGGCGACGTCGACCGCATCACGCCGGGCGATGCAAGCCTGAAAATCCCGCACATGGGCTGGAACACGCTGAACGAGCGCCGTCATCATCCGGTGCTTGATGGCATCGCGGTGGGCCGCAGCGGGCTGCACGGCTATTTCGTGCACTCCTACCACTTGAAAACCTCCGGGGATTGCCTGGTCGCCGACGCGGACTATGGCGGGCCGGTCACCGCGATCGTGGCGCGCGATACCGCGGTCGGCACGCAATTCCATCCCGAGAAGAGCCAGCATCTGGGCTTGAAGCTGATCGCCAATTTCCTGAAGTGGACGCCGTGATTCTATTTCCCGCGATCGATCTGAAAGACGGGCTCGCGGTGCGCCTGGAGCAAGGCGACATGGCGCGCGCGACCGTATTCAACTACGATCCGGCGGCCCAAGCGCATGCGTTCGAGACGCAGGGCTTCCGTCACCTTCACGTGGTCGACCTCGACGGCGCGTTCGCCGGCAAGCCGATGAACGTCACGGCGGTGGAACGCATCCTCGAAACGGTCGGGCTGTGCGTGCAGCTCGGCGGCGGCATCCGCGACATGAAGACGATCGAGGGCTGGCTCGAGAAGGGCGTCAACCGCGTCATCATCGGGACGGCCGCGGTGCGCGATCCGGCGCTGGTGAAGGAAGCCGCGCAGAAGCACCCGAGACGCATCGCGGTCGGCCTCGATGCGCGTGACGGCAAGGTCGCGGTCG
>JBBWZU010000227.1:0-3320 GCA_039649225.1 Hyphomicrobiales bacterium
GTGCCAAGGGTGTCTCGGTCGTCGTGGTGGAGCACAACATGGAATTGGTGATGAACGTCGCCGACCGTGTCCTCGTCATGGACTACGGCCAGCATCTATTCGAGGGCGTGCCGGCCGACGTGCAGAAAAACCAGGCGGTCGTCTCGGCCTATCTCGGTGGAGAGCTGATGTGAGTGTGCTTCTTGCCGCCGACAATCTCGAGCTTGCCTATGGCGAGTTGTCGGTGTGCCGCAGAATTTCGATTGAGATCGATGAGGGCGAGATTGTTGCGCTGATCGGCGCCAACGGTGCCGGCAAATCGACGACGCTCCGCGCCATCGCGGGCCTGATGACGCCGCGTGCGGGCACGATCACGTTTCGCGGGCAAGACATCACGCGACTGCCCTCGTATGAGCGCACATTGCGCGGCGTCGCCCTGGTGCCGGAAGGGCGGCATGTGTTTCCGTTCCTGACCGTGCGCGAGAACCTTGAGCTCGGCGGTTTCAAGAACCGACGCGATGGCGCCAAGGTGCGCCGCATGATCGACACGATCTTCGACATGTTCCCGCGCCTGCGCGAGCGCAGCGGCCAGAATGCCGGGACGCTGAGTGGTGGCGAGCAGCAGATGCTGGTGCTTGGCCGCGCCATGATGTCGGAGCCGAAGCTGCTCTGTCTCGACGAGCCGTCGCTCGGCCTTGCGCCGATCGTCGTGCGCGACATTTTCCATACTATCCGCACCATCAATGAAAGCGGCACTAGCGTGCTGCTGGTCGAGCAGAACGCCCGCTATGCGTTCGAGACCGCAAGCCGCGGCTATGTGCTGCAGACCGGCAGCATCATGGTCAGCGGGTCTTGCACCGAGCTCGCCAAGGATACGCGCGTCCGCGAGGCCTATCTCGGTCGCGCCGCCGCGAAGGCAGGAGCAACATGACCGACCTCTATTCGCTCAAGGGCAAGACCGCTGTCGTCACCGGCGCAGGCTCCGGCATCGGCCGCGCCATCGCGCTGGCTTTCGCGCGTGCCGGGGCGCAGGTGGCGTGCCTCGATGTCAACGCGGCGGCCGCCGCGGCGACAAGCACCGAAGCTGAGAAAAGCGGGCAGCGCGCCCTCGCAATCGCCTGCGACGTCTCCGGCGAGGAGGACGTGAAGGCCGCTGCCGACACGGTGCTGACGCATTTCAAATCGCTGAACATTCTGGTCAGCGGGGCGGCCGGGTACGATCCGACCGGCACTGTTCTGGATCTGACGCTCGAGCAGTGGAAACGCGTCTTCGCGGTCAATGTCGCCGGCGCATTCCTGCTCAGCCGTGCATTCCTGCCGGCGATGATCGCCGGCGGAGGCGGCAGCGTGATCCTGATCGCCTCGCAGCACGGCAGCGTCGCAGCGCCCGGTCGCGCGGTCTATTGCGCCTCGAAGGGTGCGCTGATTCAACTCGCAAAGACAATGGCAGCCGATCACGCGGCGCAGAACGTGCGCGTCAACACGCTTTCGCCGGGCGCGATCGAGACCGGCCGGATGCTGTTCCGCTTCGGCGACATGGAGACGGCACGGCGCATCGCGGGACCGAAGCATCTGCTCGGCCGCCTCGGCCAGCCAAACGAGATCGCCGCAGCCGCGGTGTTTTTGGCCAGCGATGCGTCGAGCTTCATGACCGGCTCGGACATGCTGGTCGATGGTGGGTACAACGCGACCTAGGCATGTCCCGCTCATTCCCGCGCAAGCGGGAATCCAGGGCCAAAGACGCCGTTTCAAGCATGTTGCTCTGGATGCCCGCTTGCGCGGGCATGAGCAGAGCTAGGGGTCACTTCCCCAATATCGACCCGGCCATCGCGCGCGGATCGCGCACCGGCCAGGTGCCGGCATCGGCCGCCGCGAACAATTCGGCGAGGTGCGCATTGAAGGCGGCCGGGTCCTCCAGATTGATGTTGTGGCCGGCATTCGGCATCACGACCAATGCGGCGGTCGAAATGTTCCTCTTCATCAGCACGCCCGGCTCGATGCAGGGCCAGTCCTCGTCGCCGGTCATGACCAGGGTCGGCGCCGTGATCGTCTTCATCTTGTCGACAAGCTCGTAGAGCGACGGCCGGCGCTTCTGCACGCCGCGCATGGTCAGCGCCGCGCCCTCGGTCGAATGCTCGGCGAACTGATCGGCGAATTCCTTCCAGCCGCGTGGGTCGCGGTTCTGGTGCTGTACGCGCGTCGGGCCGGTCGCGTAGGCGAGGGCAGCCTTTGCCATCGTCAGCTCCTCGAAGCGCCTAGCCGAGATCTCCGCTTCTTCGGCGAACTGCGCGCGCTTGTCCGGCTCGGCGCCATAGCCGCAGCCGGCGATGACCAGCGAGCGCGCGCGGCCCGGGTAGGTGAAACCAAAATGCAGCGTGGCAAACCCACCCATCGAGAGGCCGACGATATGCGCCTTGTCGATTTTCAGCGCATCGAGCACCGCGCGGATGTCGTCGCGGGCGCGGTCCTGCGAATATTTCTCGCCGTCCTTCGGCACGTCGGAGGGCGGATAGCCGCGCGCATTGACGGTGATGCAGCGATAATAGCGCGCGAAATAGCGCACTTGTTGCTCCCACGAGCGATAGTCGCCCGCGAATTCATGGATGAAGACGATCGGCATGCCTTTGCCGGTCTCCTCGTAGTAGAGCTTTACGCCATCGTCGGTCGTCAGATGCGGCATGGTGTGTCCCTTGTCAGAATGTGCCGGCTTTCGCCGAGAGACCGGCGTCGATCGTTACGACCGAGCCTGAGGTGTAGCCGGAATGGGGCGAGGCCAGGAACGCAATCGCGGCGCCGATTTCTTGCGGGCTTGCGCCGCGTCCGAACGGCAGCGGTTTGAGCAGGTCCTTCCAATTGTCCTCGCTGCCGGTGCGATCCTTCGCCTTCTTCTTCATCAGCGTGACAAGGCGATCGGTTTCGACCGGTCCGGGGCTGAGTGCGACGACGCGAACGCCGTCCTTGGCGCTTACGCTGCCGAGCGATTGCGTGAACGCCGTCAGGGCCGCATTGCCGGCAACGCCGCAGATGTATTCGGGATCATGCGTATCGGCGGCATTGCCGACGACGTTGATGATGATGCCGGCCTTGCGCGCCTTCATCAGCGCATAGAACGCGCGGCACATGTTGACGTAACCGAAGACCTTCAGGTCCCACGCCGTGCGCCAAGTTGCTTCGCTCACATCGAGCAGCGTGCCGCCCGGGATGGCGCCGGCGCTGTTGACCAGGATGTCGATGCCGGGAAAATCCTTGGCAAGCTGATCGACGTTCTTACTGTCCGAGAGGTCCGCCGCGACCGTGTCGACGCGTACGTTTGATTTCTGAGCGATGGCCGCCTTGGCGGC
>JBBWZU010000254.1:0-3515 GCA_039649225.1 Hyphomicrobiales bacterium
GCGGCGTCCTTGCCGGCCGGCAGGTCGAGACAGGCGGCGCGCAGGTCGGCGATCGACTTGATGGGGGAGGCGCCTTCCAGGCTATTTGTCAGCGGCGTGTCGGTCATTTCGGTCCTTCAGGCCCGCCTTCTTACGCCACGATGTTCTTGCCAAGGCATCGGCGATCGATAATCGTAAGACTTATTTTCGAAAAGTCAGATCATGGTCTTTCCCGATTGGATTGCTCAGCGGACCGCAGAGCTCCGCATTTGCGTGATCTTTTTGACGCGGATGCCGCTTTCGATGCCAACGACGATCGTGCAAGGCCACGTGTCGCGCGCGCTGTGGGCGGCGCCTGTCGTCGGCAGTGTGATCGGGGCCGTCGGCGCCGTGGTCTACGGGCTGATGAATATCCTGCACGTGCCGGCCTTTCCGGCTGCCGCACTTGCCGTCGTGGCGACCGTGGCGGCGACCGGTGCCCTGCACGAAGATGGGCTCGCCGACGTGGCCGACGGCTTCGGCGGCGGCGTGACGCGCGAACGCAAGCTGGAGATCATGCGCGACAGCCGCATCGGCACTTACGGCGTCTGCGCGCTGCTGATCTCCTTCGTGTTGCGCATTGGCGTGCTTGCGAGCCTGGGTGAGCCTACTCTGGTCGCGATGGTCTTGATTGCCGCTCATGCGGCGGCGCGTGCGCCCATAGCCGCCTTCATGCGCCTCGTTCCGCCGGCGCGACCGGATGGCATGAGCGCACAGGCCGGCAAACCACCGCGCGCGACCGCGATCGCGGCCGGCGTGCTCGGCATCGCGGTGCTCGTGCTCTGCCTCGGTCTGGCGGCTGGTCTGACGGCGGCCTTGCTGGTCGCGTGCGGTTTTGCCGTGATGGCGTGGATCTGCCGTCGGCAGATCGGCGGCCAGACCGGCGATGTGCTGGGCGCCTTGGAGCAGGCTGGCGAGATGGTCGTGCTTCTCGTCGCCGCGGCGGCGCAGGGATTTCATTGAGCGGCGCCCGCACGCGGACATCACGGCGCCACGCTCTTTCGCAACAGATACGTATCCATGATCCAGCCGTGTTTCTGCCGGGCCGCGCGCCTGGCCGCTTCGATTTCATCGGCCCGTTCGTGCAACGGACCGGAAATCAGAATCTCGTCGGCGGTGCCGAGATAGGCGCCCCAGAAAATGTGCATGTTGCGATCCTTGACCTGCCTGAACGCACAATCGCCGTCGAGCATCACGACGACATCCTCGGCGTCGCAGGGTGTTTCGGCGAGCCGCCGTCCGGTCGTGATCAGCACCGGCTCGCCGATCCGGTTGAGCGGAATCCTGTGCCCGGCAGCCAGCGCCTGAACGCTGGTGATGCCGGGAATGACTTCCACCGCCAAGCTGACCGTGTTCATGGCGGCGACCTGGTCGACGATGCGCAGGGTGCTGTCGTAGAGGCAGGGATCGCCCCAGACGAGAAAAGCGCCTTGCTGGCCGTCGGCGAGTTCCTCCCGGATCATGCGCTCGTAGATCGCCGCGCGCTTCGCATGCCATGCGGCGACCGCGGTCTCGTAGCAGGCGGGCGAGCGGTCACGCTCGGGGTCGGCGGCCTCCACCATGCGATAGGCCTTGTTGTCGATATAGCGTGCGCAGATCTCCATGCGCAGCTTGGCCAAGGCGGCCTTCTCGCGGCCCTTGTCGATCAGGAAAACGACGTCGAGCCCGCTCAGCGCCTTGATCGCCTGCACGGTGAGGAAATCCGGATTTCCGGCACCGATCCCGATGATGAACAGCTTTCTCATGTCGCGCAGGTCCCGATCGCCGATTTCGTGACGCAGAAGTTCGAAACCCGCGTCCGGCCAGGACCTCGGCGAACGCCGGTCAGCGCGCGAGCGGACGCACCGTCATCGGCTGACTGAACTGCGTCGCCATGGCGCGCTCGGTCAAAGCGCCGAACAGGAGACCGATGGTGATCCACAGCACCGCGTGGATTCCGAGCGAGGCAACCCGGAAACGCCAGAGCACGGCGGCGGAGAACTGCTCCGGCACTTCATTGACTGCGGGCAGGCCGTATTGCGCGATCGCGACCACGACGACGAAGGCCGCACCAGCCAGGATCGTGGCGTTCCACGTCCCGAGTTGCGCCGACAGACGGCGCGCCAACGTCACCGCCAGGGCGAGCGCCGCCACCGAGATCAGGATCATGAGAAAGAACAGCACTGTCCGCGAGCCGATGGTTTCTGCCTGTCCGATCGCAGGCGGATTGGCCGGGTATTTGATGTTGGGGACGAGCACGACGGCCACATAGGCGCCCAGTGCGAGCAGCGCGGCGGTCGCTCGCGCTCCAAGCCGCCCGATGCGGCCATAGGCAAACGCGAAGGCCAGCGCGAAAAGCCCGCCGACGGCCGCGCCATAGACCAGGACACCGGTCGCAAGACCGATGCCGGATTGGGTCGCGCGGCTGACCAGTTCCGGCTCCGCGGCTTCGGTGCTCGCCGGCGCGGCGGCATGCACGTGAGCGTCGCGGGACGTATGCGCGTCGCCGTGGGTGTGCGGAGCGGCCTTGGTCATCTCTTCAAACGAGATCGCGCGATCGACTTCCGGCTCACCGAATACGCGCGCGAATCCGAATGCCAAGAGACCGGCCACCGCGCCGACGAGCATGCCGCGCAGGAGAAGGCTACCAACCATGGTCGTCACTCTCAGTGGCAGGGAAAGCCGAGCAGGTGACGACCGTCATGGAGGAATTCATGGACATACATGCCCGAAAAGAGCGACGTCGCTCCCTGCTCGGCGCCGACGAAATAGATCGCGAGCAGCAGAAGCAGGCCGCCGAAGACCGCCCAGGGCAGCAATTCACCGACCGGTACAGCCACGGGAGCAGCATGGGGCGCAAGAACGATATCGGACATGAAACGACCTCCAGGGATAACGCGTCCCGTTGACGACACAGGGCACACAGGAAGGTCTGACTTCCGGACCGCGTTTGTAAAGGCGATGCCGGTCACAGTGGCGCGACCGCGCCGGATTTGCACCGGCTTCCGATCCCATGAGCAGGTGCAAACTACGGTCGCGATGAGACAACTGTCAATGGGACCGGCCTCGACTATAGAAAAGCGAGCAGGTTCCTCTGGAGGCGTGATTGCGATGCCTGGGCGTCTCACTCTGATCTGCCATGGGGCCACCGCGGCCACGCGCGCGTCCGCGTTTCCGCTCGACGAGCCGCTTGAGGATGGCGCCGTGGAGCAGGCCAGGGCGCTCGGCCCGGCGCTGCGGCGCTGGGATCGCGCCGTCACAAGCTCTTCGCTGGGCGCACGGCAGACCGCGGATGTCCTCTCGCTCGACGCCCGTGTGCATCCGGCCTTGCGCGATTGCGACTACGGGCATTGGAGTGGGCGCAGGCTCGCCGACATTCAGGCGGCCCATCCGACTGAGGTTGCGGCCTGGCTCTCCGACCTCGGCGCGGCCCCGCACGGCGGCGAGTCGCTGCTCGCGCTCATGCGGCGCGTGTCGGATTGGGTGGCTGACAGCCTGCACGACGAGGGGCATACGGT
>JBBWZU010000274.1:0-6132 GCA_039649225.1 Hyphomicrobiales bacterium
TGCCGCAGTGCGCGTTCGGCAAGTGCATCAACACAGCCGCGCAGATTCAGTGCTCGGCATCCGACCAGGATACATTTCTGAGCCTCAACGGAATCTCGATCCGCGACACCCGCAATCCGGCCGGCACGGTGCCGGAGATCGGCGTCAGTGCCGGCCGCGAGGAGCTTTGGCGTCTGGTCAATGCGGCGGCGAACACCTACGTCCGTCTGCGTCTTGCTGATATAGACAGCTCCGACATCGCTCGGACCATTCCGATCGAGGTCGTCGCCCTCGACGGCGTGCCATTCGCCGACGAAATGGGGCGACCGGAGACGCAAACCAGCACGGACCCGATCATGGTGCCGCCTGGCGGGCGCATTGAATTCAATGTCAAGCTCGATGCCCCTGCCCCACAGCATCGCATCGTCCTGCGAACCGAGGCGGTGGAGACGGGTTGCGCCGGAGATCTGATGCCGGTCCGCGACTTGGCGGCGGTCAGGATCGATATACCTCCCCCAGATCCGCCAAGCGGGCAAGGATCGGTTCTGCCGCGGACGACGCACCAGCGTGTCGATGACGTATCGCCCCAAAATGCGGTCGTGCGCCGACGGACCTTTGCCTTCACGGAATATCAACGGGCCAAAAGCAGCAAGACGGATTTCTACATCACCGAGGTATCGCGGTCGGATGCGATCATCGAGCCCTATCCGATGGACGGTAGCCCTGCATCGGTGGTCGAGGTCGAGCCCGACAGCGTCGAGGAATGGACCATCCTCAACTTCACTCACGAGCTCCATAACTTCCACATTCATCAGCTGCATTTCCGAGTGCTGGAAAGCGACGACAAATTCGTCGAAGGTCGCATTCTGGACACGATCAATGTGCCGGTGGCTTTACCGGATGTGAATTGGTCGCCAAACGATCCAGTGACGCCTGGCAGCGTGCGCTTGCTCATGCGTTTCCGACGCAACATTGCGGGCGAGTTCGTCTTTCACTGCCACATCCTGGGTCACGAAGACAAAGGCATGATGGGCCTCATCCGCGTGATCGACCCCGGCCAGCACCGGTCAACAAACTCGGAACACCGTCCCGAGCACCGCCATTGATAGCCGACCAACCAGAGCGAACGCCCGCGCCGCGGGGGCGGTCCCGACCGGAACGTCGGAAGCTCTGCGCAGAGCCCATCCGTCTGAGCCGCATCGCAACAGCCGGGAAATGGATTCGACTCTGGCTCAAGAGCCACCGCACGAAATTGGGTTTGGGCCTCCGAGTAACCGTATCCGCCGTACTAACCTTGGTGATCTCGCATCTGTTGGATCTCCGGCTTGCGCTTTGGGCGGTATTGACGGCCGTAATCCTGACGCAGATGAGCGTGGGGAGGTCGCTCAAGGCAACGATCGATTATGCGTCGGGTACGCTTGGAGGCGCCTTATTCGCCGGCGCGGTCGGAGCGCTCATTCCTCACGCGAATGAACCTGCGCTCTCGGCTACTCTCGCGATCACCCTTGCGCCGCTCGCTCTCCTCGCCGCCGCAAACCCTCGTTTCAGCGCGGCGCCATTCACGGCGGTCCTGGTATTCCTGGCCCCAACCATTACCCATATCGGGCCGATCGCGTCGGCATTCGAACGCATGATGGAGGTTGCGGTCGGAGGCTTCGTCGGCCTGGCCGTGTCGTTCATGATATTCCCGGCACGTGCCAATGATCTGGCGATCGATGCCGCTGGTCGCGTGCTCAACCTCATGGCGGAGGTTCTGCCCGAGTTATTCGCGGGACTGACGCGAAGCGTGGATGAAGCAGCCAACCTGCGCATTCAGGACCAGATCGGCGAGGCTATCGTTCATTTGGACGACATCGCGGTCGAGGGCAGACATGAGCGGATGACGCATTTGGCGGTCGAGCCCGACCAAGCGCCGCTGCTGCGGACACTGCTCAGGCTGCGCCACGACTTCGTCATGATCGGGCGGACCGCCGTCGCGCCACTGCCGGACGCATTTCAGGCCCGGCTCGGACCCATACTCGCTCGCGTCAGCAAGACCGCTGCGGACTATTTGCGCGCAAATGGCGCCGCACTCGTGGCACACCAGCGCGCCGCAACGCGCGATGCCGTCGAGGCGGCTTTCTCTGATTTTGCCGCCGCGAGGGTTGCGCTGTGCCGCCAGGGCCTGACGCGACATTTGCCCATCGACGCAGTCGAACGCTTTTTTGCACTCGGATTTGTGCTCGAGCAGCTGCGTCGGAACTTCAACGACCTCGAGCGTTGCGTCGCTGAAATTTCGGGACGCGGCGATCGGCACGGACCGCAACCGTCGGCACGCGTCTGGCGCCGCCCTTTCTGAGGTGGCCCTGAAAACCCCGGTGTTCTGCGCAAGACCGAAACAGTCTGCGCAATAGCCCCGAAGCGCGCTCGCGCGGCTCGCCTTAGTGAGGGAGAGGCGCTTCGAGTCGTACGACGAAAGACAAGGCCGATGAACGACCGCCTCAATCCGCAAATCGGCCGCCGCGATCTGCTTCGCGTGCTGACGGTTGGCGCAGCGGCCGCGAGCGTCGCGCCGATGGCGGTGGCTGCACCGCAGGCCACGAACAGCGCAAAACCGAGCAAGGCTCGATACCAGGCCAACTCGCCGGAGGTTCAGACCTTTTATCGCGTCAATCGCTATCCGGTGAAGTGAGGGAGGCGACTCGTGCTGATCAGGAGGACGCACCGCGAAGTCCGTCGCGGCACGCTTGCGGCGAAACTTTCGGATCACGCCGATAATGGCGTGGATCGTCGCGCATTCCTGCGCCGTTCCGGCCTCGCCGCCGGCAGCCTCGCGGCGCTGGGTTCGCTCCCGCTCGGCGCAGTCCGCAAGGCCGAGGCCGGACCGCCGCCGCCTGCGGGCGCGGCGGTGACGATGCGAAAGAATGTCTGCACGCATTGCTCGGTCGGCTGCACGGTTATCGCCGAAGTCGCCAATGGCGTATGGACTGGTCAGGAGCCGGGATGGGATTCGCCGATCAACCGCGGCTCGCATTGCTGCAAGGGCGCGGCCGTGCGCGACGACGTATTGAGTGAGCGTCGGCTGCGCTATCCGGTGAAACTCGTGAACGGAAAGTGGAACCGAATCTCGTGGGATCAGGCGATCGACGAGATCGGCAATCAGTTGACGGCGATCCGCGCGAAGTCGGGACCGGATTCGGTCTATTGGCTCGGCTCCGCCAAATTCACCAACGAAGCCGCCTATCTCAATCGCAAGCTCGCGGCGTTCTGGGGCACGAACAATTCGGATCACCAGGCGCGCATTTGTCACTCCACCACGGTCGCCGGGGTCGCCAATACCTGGGGCTACGGCGCGATGACCAACAGCTACAACGACATCCGCAATGCCAAGACCATCATGGTCATGGGCGGCAATCCGGCCGAAGCGCATCCGGTCTCGCTGCAGCACATTCTCGAAGGCAAGGAACTCAACCGCGCCAACATGATCGTGATCGATCCGCGCATGACACGCACCGCCGCGCACGCAACCGAATTCGTCCGCGTGCGCCCCGGCACTCACATTCCGACAATTTACGGGCTGCTTTGGCACATCTTCAAGAACGGCTGGGAGGACAAGAACTTCATCCACCAGCGCGTCTACGGCATGGACGAGATCCGCAAGGAGGTCGAGAAATGGCCTCCCGACGAAGTCGAGCGCGTGACCGGCTTGCCGGAAGCGCAGGTCAGGCGCGTCGCGGAGACATTCGCCAAGCAGCGCCCTGCAACGCTGATCTGGGCGATGGGCCAGACCCAGTTCACCGTCGGCACCGCGAATGTGCGCGCCAGCTGCATCCTGCTGCTCGCGACCGGCAATGTCGGCCTCAACGGCGGCGGCGCCAATATCTTCCGCGGCCACACCAACGTCCAGGGCGCGACCGATCTCGGTCTCGATGTGACGACGTTGCCGCTCTACTACGGCCTCACCGAGGATGCCTGGAACCATTGGTGCCGCGTCTGGGAGGTCGACTACAGCTGGATGCAGTCGCGCTTCGAGAACAAGACGCTGATGGAAACGCCCGGCATCACCAGCACGCGCTGGTTCGACGCCACCTTGCTGCCGAAAGCCCAGGTTTCGCAGCCCGACACCATGAAGGCCATGTTCGTCATGGGACATGGCGCCAACACCATCGCCCGCATGCCGGAATCCGTGAAGGGCATCGAGAAGCTCGATCTCCTGGTCGTGTGCGATCCCTATCCGACGACCTGGTCGGTGCTCTCCGAGCGCAAGAACGGCATCTATCTGCTGCCCGCCTGCACCAGCTTCGAGATGGACGGATCGCGCACCGCCTCCAATCGCTCGCTGCAATGGGGCGAACAGATCGTCAAGCCGATCTTCGAATGCAAGAACGACTATGACGTCATGTACATGCTCGCCCGCAAGCTCGGCTTCGCCGACCAGATGTTCAAGAACATCAAGGTCGAGAACGGCGCGGTGTCGGCCGAGGACATTTTGCGCGAGATCAACCGCGGCGGCTGGTCCACCGGCTATTGCGGCCAGTCACCCGAGCGGCTGAAGGCGCACATGCGCGACCAATCGAAATTCGACGTGGTCACGCTGCGCGCGCCGAAGGATGCCCCTGAGGTCGGCGGCGATGTTTACGGCCTGCCGTGGCCGTGCTGGGGGACGCCGGAGTTCAAACACCCGGGCACGCCGATTCTCTACAACACCAGCCTGCCAGTGAAGGACGGCGGCGGCACGTTCCGCGCGCGCTTCGGCGTGGAGCGCAACGGCGAAAGCCTGCTCGCGGACGGTTCCTACTCGGCCGGCTCCGAGATCAAGGACGGCTACCCCGAATTCACACTCGGCGTGCTCAAGAAGCTCGGCTGGGACAAGGACCTGACGCCGACGGAACTCGCCGCCATCCAGAAGGTCGGCGGCAACAACATCGACGGTGTTTCGTGGTCGACAGACCTGTCGGGTGGTATCCAGCGTGTCGCGATCGAGCACGGCTGCGCGCCCTACGGCAACGCCAAGGCGCGCACGATCGCGTGGAACCTCCCCGATGCAATTCCGACGCATCGCGAGCCGATCTATTCGCCGCGGCCCGATCTTGTCGCCAAATATCCGACGCTGCCGGATGCACAGCAGTTCCGCGTGCCCAATATCGGCTTCACCGTACAAAAGACGGCTGTCGACACGCGCATCGTCGCCAAATTTCCGCTGATCCTCTCCTCCGGCCGTCTGGTCGAGTACGAGGGCGGCGGTGAGGAAACCCGCTCCAACAAGTGGCTGGCGGAGCTGAAGCAAGACATGTTCGTCGAGATCAATCCGGTTGACGCGGCCGCGCGCGGAATCAAGGACGGCAGCTGGGTCTGGGTCACCGGCGCCGAATATGGCTCGAAGACGAAAGTGAAGGCGCTGGTCACCGAGCGCATCGGCAAGGGCGTCGCCTGGATGCCCTACTCGTTTGCCGGCATATTCCAGGGTGTCGATCAGCGCGGCAAATATCCCAAGGGGAACGACCCCTATGTGATCGGCGAAAGCGTGAACACGCTCACCACTTACGGCTTCGATCCGGTGACGGGCATGCAGGAGCCGAAGGCGACCCTGTGCCAGATCAGGGCGGCATGAGGCGGCGACATGGCACGGATGAAATTTCTCTGCGACGCTGAACGCTGCATCGAGTGCAACGCCTGCGTCACGGCCTGCAAGAACGAGAACGAGGTGCCATGGGGCATCAACCGGCGGCGCGTCGTCACCATCAATGACGGCAAGCCGGGCGAGCGCTCGATCTCGATGGCGTGCATGCACTGCACCGACGCGCCCTGCGCGGCGGTGTGCCCGGTGAGCTGCTTCGACGTGACGGCGGACAGCGTCGTGCTCCACTCGAAGGATCTATGCATCGGCTGCGGCTACTGCTTCTACGCCTGCCCGTTCGGAGCCCCGCAATATCCGCAAGTCGGCAACTTCGGCTCGCGCGGCAAGATGGACAAGTGCACGTTCTGCGCGGGCGGCGGCGGCACGGAAGAACCTGGCAGCAATGCCGAATACAAGAAATACGGCGCGAACCGCCTGCTGCAGGGCAAGCTGCCGCTCTGCGCCGAGATGTGCTCGACCAAGTCGCTGCTCGCGGGCGACGGCGAGATCATCGCCCAGATCTACAAGGAGCGCGTCAGCAAGCGCGGCTACGGCTC
>JBBWZU010000289.1:0-2605 GCA_039649225.1 Hyphomicrobiales bacterium
AACCCGCTCTATCCCGCCGGAGGTCGCTCATGAGCCTTGAAGCCGAGACCATCGACGCCAAAACCATTGTCGAGTTGATCCGCGCGCAGAACTGGCAGAACGGCGTACTGCTGGTCGAGGAAGCCGACGCGGTCCGGCTGGTCGCAACCGCGCTGCGCGTTGCGGAAGATCGCGGCATCATCGGCGGCATGGAGCGGATGAGCGCCATCGTCGACAAGGCCCTGCCGGCCGCGGCGGTGGGATAGGCCGCAACAAACCCCGCACTTGCACTTTGTATCCGGCGATGTTCGAATGCCAGGTGACGGTCGTTTTGCGGCCGTCCGATAACGGTCGCCACAGGGACGTGCCGACCGATCCTGGCAGGGACGCCGAACCGCCGCGCGCGGGATGGCGTCCTTTTTCGTTTTGCGTGTCTCGCCCGGTCAAAAGCAGGTCAATGCCATGACTCTCGATGCCTACCGCATCAGCACTGAGCCGTATTATCGCGCGGTCGGCGACGAGATCGCGCTGTTCGAAGCCGCCTATGCGGGCCGGTTGCCGGTGATGCTCAAGGGCCCGACCGGTTGCGGCAAGACCCGCTTCATCGAGCACATGGCCTGGCGGCTCGGCCGTCCGCTGGTGACGGTTGCGGCGCACGAGGACATGACCGCGGCCGACCTTGCGGGGCGTTTCCTGCTCGCGCCCGAGGGTACCGTGTGGCAGGACGGCCCGCTCGCGCTCGCGGTGCGCGGCGGCGCGATCTGCTACCTCGATGAGATCGTGGAAGCCCGCCAGGACACGACCGTGGTGATTCATCCGCTCACCGACTCGCGGCGCATCCTGCCGCTCGACAAGAAGAACGAGCTGGTGCCGGCACATGCCGACTTCCAGCTCGTGATCTCCTACAATCCCGGCTACCAGAGCGCCGTCAAGGATCTGAAAGAATCCACCAAGCAGCGGTTCATTGCGATCGATTTCGACTATCCGACGCCCGACATCGAAGCCGAGATCGTGGTGCGCGAGGCGGGCGTCGATCGCGACGTGGCGCACCGGCTGGTCGACATTGCGCTGCGCTCGCGCAATCTGCGCGGACACGGGCTCGACGAGGGCGCCTCGACGCGCATGCTGATCCATGCCGGCCGGCTGATGATCGCGGGGGTCGGGCTGGTGGCGGCCTCGCGCGCCAGCATCGTGCTGCCGATCACCGACGATGCCGACATGCGCGAAGCGCTCAACGCGGCGATCGAGGCTTGCATTCAATAGGCGTGCATTCGATAAAGTGCCACGAACAAGATCATGAGTCCGAGCAGCGCCAGACTCCGGTTGATCGAGACGCCCGCCGACCGCGCGGTCACGCGCCTGCATCGGCTGGTGCGCCAGCGCGACGTCCTGCGCGCCGATTTTCGCACCGCATGGGATTCGATCGCAGCCGATTGCGCCGACGCGGAGCTCGAGGCCTGGGCGGCGGCCGCGATCGAGCTCGCCTTCGTCAATGCCGGCCCGCCGTGCCTGCTCGCCTTCTGGCGCGTCAGCATCGCGTTGCGGGCGTCATTCGGCCTGTCGGTGCCGACCGCCTTCGGCCATGCCTGCGCGGAGGTGTGCCGTCACGCCGGGGCCGCGGCCGCGCTCGCATGCCTGCAAGCCGGGGGCGCCGCGGCACGCCAGCTGGGATCGGCGCGCGAATTGGCGCAATGGTCACGCGGTCTCGAACGCCTTGCGCGCGAAGCGCCGGAATCGGTCGCGGCCGTGGCCAGCCGCACCGAGACGATCCTGCATTATTGCGACGGCGCGGCGTTCGAGTCCTTCATCGCAACCGGACTCAAGGCGGGCGGACAGGATCGCACCCGCCGCCGCGCGTTCTTTGCGCTGGATGCGCTGGCGCGCCAGACGCTGGAGCGCGCCGCCGGCGTGCTCGGCTTTGCGCAGCTCGAGCGCCAGCTCAAGGCCTTTGCGACGGCGCTGTGGGGACGCCCGCCGATCCTGCGCGCCATCGAACCGATCGCCGGACACTCGCGCCGGGCCGGCATCAGCGGCGGCATCATCCGTGTGCCGGCGGTGTTTCGCGGCGTATCCGGTGAGGCCGCCGCGCAGCTTTTCAAAGCCTGCATCGCTCATGCGACGGCGCATCTTGCGCTGACGCCGGCGCGTTTCCCAGTCGGACAACTCAAGCCGCTGCAGATCGTGCTCACCGGCCTGATCGAGGATGCGCGCGTCGAGGCGCTCGCGCTGCGCCGCTTTCCAGGGCTGCGCCGCGTGTGGGCGCCGTTCCATGTCGCGGTGCCGAGCGGTCCGGCCACAGCCCCGGCGCTGCTGGCGCGGCTGGCCCGCGCGCTGTTCGATCCGGACTATGCCGACGACAATGGTTTCGTCGCCAAGGGCCGCGCGCTCTTCGCCGCCGAGGCCGCGCGGCTCGAGGATCCCGCGCTGAGCCGGCGCGTCGGCGGTCTCCTCGGCAATGATCTCGGTCAGATGCGCGTGCAGTTCAACGCGCGCACCTATGTGGTCGAACCGGTCTATCGCGACGACGGGCTCGGGCTATGGGATATCGACGATCCCGCCCCGCCCGAGGCCGAAATTCTCGAACTCCAGGTCGAAGCCGTGCGGATGACACGGCAGGAAAACCCCG
>JBBWZU010000292.1:0-3624 GCA_039649225.1 Hyphomicrobiales bacterium
CTGGCGCAGTCGCTGTCGGTCACGCCCAACGAGGCGGAACGGCATGGACTTGCGCTCAAGAAGGACGGCCAGCGGCGCACCGCGATCGACATCCTCTCGTACCCGAATATCGGGATGGCCGACGCGGTCCGGATCTGGCCGCAGCTTGCCGGCATCGCACCGGCCATCGCGCAGCAGATCGAGACTGACGCCAAGTATGCGGTCTATCTCGGTCGGCAGGATGCCGACGTCGCGGCCTACCGACGCGATGAAAGTCTTCGTCTGCCGGACGACTTCGCGTATAGCGAGATGACCGCGCTTTCGATGGAAGTCCGGCAAAAGCTCGAGTCCGTCCGCCCCCAAACGCTTGGCCAAGCTGGTCGCATCGATGGCATGACGCCGGCGGCACTCACGCTATTGGCCGCTCATATCCGGCGCGGCGATCGGTCCAAGAAGCTGGTCGCGCGCTAGCATTCGTTCTCCTTGAAGCCGGCGACGCGTTATCGACGATGCAGGTTCGATGTCCGCCCAGCAAACGCGCCAGCAGATCGACACGCATCTCGCCCGCGATCGCGCCCGGGCAGAAGCGCTCGTCGGCAGTTTGGTTTCACGTGAAACGTTGGCACGGCTCGATCGCCTCGTCTCGCTGCTGCTGAAGTGGCAGGACACGACGAATCTCATCGCGCCATCCACGATCAGCGAAATCTGGACCCGGCACATCGCCGATTCGCTCCAGCTTCTGACGATCGTCCCGCAGGCGCGCGCCTGGGCTGATCTGGGTTCAGGCGGGGGCTTTCCCGGACTTGTCATCGCGTGCGCGATGGCGGATTATTCCGGCGCCACAATCCACCTGGTCGAGAGCAATCAGAAAAAATCGGCGTTCCTTCGCGAGGCCGCGCGCGTCTTAAGTGTTCCGGCCATTGTGCACGCGCGGCGAATCGAGGATTTTGTCAGCGCGCCGGTGCAATCGCTCGATGTCGTCACCGCCCGCGCTCTGGCGCCGCTGGAAAAGCTGATGCGTTACACCAGTCCGCTGTTGAAAACAGGCGCGATCGGACTGTTTCCGAAAGGCCAAGATGTAGAGGCTGAATTGACCGCCGCCTCTAAATCCTGGACTATGCGGACTGAACTCGTCCCAAGTGTAACCGATCCACAGGCGCGGATCGTCGTTGTACGAAGTGCGACAGAGATAACACCTTGTAAATTATAGAGAAAACTTCAACAGGCCTCACCGCGAGCCGCCATCATGACCGACACGCATCTCGTTCCCCGCGTCCTCGCCCTCGCCAACCAAAAGGGCGGGGTCGGAAAGACCACAACGGCGATCAACCTCGGCACCGCTCTCGCGGCCACCGGGGAGAAAGTGTTGATCGTCGACCTCGACCCGCAGGGCAATGCCTCGACGGGTCTTGGCATCGACCGCCGCAGCCGCAACCGCTCGACCTACGACGTGCTGATGCGCGAGACTCCGATCCGCGATGCGATCCTGGAAACCGCAGTCCCGCGGTTGAGCATCGTGCCGTCGACCATGGACCTCTCCGGCTTCGAGCTGGAGATCGCGCATGAGCGTGATCGCGCCTACCGTCTGCGCGATGCGCTCAAGGGCCTCAACGTGACGCCGAATGGTGGCACCGAATATGGCTATGTGCTGGTCGACTGTCCGCCGTCGCTCAATCTCGTCACCGTCAACGCGATGGCAGCGGCGAATTCCATTCTCGTCCCGCTGCAATGCGAATTCTTCGCGCTCGAAGGGCTTTCGCAATTACTGAAGACCGTCGAGCAGGTGCGCACCTCGCTCAATCCGGGCCTGACGATCCATGGCATCGTGCTGACGATGTACGACGCGCGCAACAATCTCGCTGGCCAGGTCGTCGCCGACGTGCGCAGCTTCATGGGCGAAAAAGTCTATGACACGATGATCCCGCGCAACGTACGCATCTCCGAGGCGCCGTCATACGGCAAGCCGGTGCTGCTCTACGATCTGAAATGCGTCGGCAGTCAGGCCTACGTGCGCCTCGCATCCGAAATCATTCAGCGCGAGCGCTCGTTGCGCGCGGCCTAGTGCCCCGCTTCTTGAAGTTCGCGATACATCGCAGCGCCCTCTGACACGAACGTCGGAAGCAAAGGGGCACAGCCTCGTATTTGATTCCCGTGCCGCTTATCGCTTTGAAGTTTTGGCACGCGTGACATCAGTCGCATCAGTTTGTCGTTGTCAGCACAGGGTTGAGTTAAATGGCGAGGGAGGCCGCAGTGGCGGAGGAAATGAAGTCGCGACTGGGCCGTGGACTGGCCGCGCTGATGGGCGATGTCGGCAACGAGGCGCAGATGCTGGAGCGCACGCGCAATCAACGCCGCGTCCCGGTCGAATTCCTCAAGCCGAACACGCGCAATCCGCGGCGCGCTTTCGCGGAGGGCGATCTTGATGAGCTCGCCGCGTCGATCCGCGAACGCGGCATCATCCAGCCGATCCTGGCGCGCACCGTGCGCGGTGCGATGGACCAATTCGAGATCATCGCCGGCGAGCGGCGTTGGCGTGCCGCGCAGCGCGCCGGCCTGCACGATGTGCCGATCATCGTGCTGGAGGTCGATGACCGTCAGTCGCTTGAGCTCGCCATCATCGAGAACGTGCAGCGCTCCGACCTCAACGCGTTGGAAGAAGCCGGCGGCTATCAGGCGCTCGCCGACGAATTCAAATACAGCCAGGATGAGATCGCCAAGATCGTCGGCAAGAGCCGCAGCCATGTGACCAACACGCTGCGCCTGATGAGATTGCCGGAGGGCGTGCAGAATTATATCCGCAGCGGCAAGCTCTCGGCTGGTCATGCGCGCGCACTGATCGGACAACCCGATCCGGAAGCGCTCGCCAAATCCATCGTCGAGCAGGGACTCAACGTTCGCCAGACCGAGGCGATCGCGCAGGAGCAGGCCGAGCTCACCGGCAAGATCGCAAAACTGCGCACGCAGGTCGGCAAGGACGCCGATACGGCCGCGCTCGAGAAGCGTTTGTCCGATGCGCTGGGTCTGGTGGTGTCGATCGCACATCGCGGCAAGGGCGGAGAGCTGAAGATCCGCTACAAGACGCTGGAACAGCTCGACGAGATCATTCGCAAGATCGGGCAGTAGTCGCCTCGATCTCCGTCGTGGCCGGGCTTGTCCCGGCCATCCACGTCTTCTTTCAGGTGGCGAAGCAAGACGTGGCTGCCCGGAACAAGTCCGGGCATGACGAAGGAAAGGCTCAACTCCTCTGCGCGGCAGATCTTGCGATCAACATCATCGCACGTTGTGCAATCGTTTCCGCAAGGCTTGGCCGGCGCCGCGCATCGAGCGAGGTTTCGGCCAGCATCGTCATCGCCTTTGCCAACCGCTCGGATGTCCAGCCTTTGAGGGCCGTCTCGATCATCGGTTTGCGGCGGAAATGAATCGGCGGCTGCGCGCGCTCGACCACCGCGCTTGCCGATGTGCCGCTCTCGACGTCGAGGCGCAGCGCATGCAGGCGTTCGACCTGGCGCAACGCCATGCCGACAACCGCAATTGGACTGGTGCCGGCGACGCTCGCCTTGGAGAATTCCTTCTCGGCGTCCGCAATCCGTCCGGCGAATGCCGCATCCACCAGCGCGTCGAGCGCCAGCGCGGACGCATCCGCCA
>JBBWZU010000321.1:0-26318 GCA_039649225.1 Hyphomicrobiales bacterium
CCGAAAGACCCTTTTGTCCGGCCGCAAGATTGCGCCGATAGAAGGCGTTGGAATCCTCCGCGGTCGAGAACCCGGCATATTGCCGCACCGTCCAGGGCTGCGTGACATACATGGTCGGGTAGGGGCCGCGCAGATAGGGCGCGATGCCGGGATAAGTGTCGAGGAAGTCGAGGTCCTGGACGTCGCCCGCGCCGTAGGCCGGCTTTACCGGGATGCCTTCGGGGGTCAGCCAGGGCTGCGCCGGGGCCGTGTTGGCGTTCGCCGCGGCGGGAGCGAATTTAACATCCGAGAAATCGGGAATCTGCGTCATGCCGATCACCCTTTCAGCCCAAGATTATCATGCGCGGTATGCAATGTCGCCAGCACGTCGCAGCCCGCATAGATGAAGGTCTCGACACCCGCCGCCTTCAGCGCCGCTTCAAGTTCGCCCGGACGTCCGGCAAGATAGACATGCGCCGCGCCGGCCGCGTGCAGCGCGTTCGCAGCATCGACCGCCTCGGCCGCGTAGACTTTGTCGGACGAGCACAAGCACGCGAGCGTCGTGCCGGAGGCTTTGAAAGCCGCGACGAGAGCCGCAAGGTCGGTCTTAGGTGAAGAAAGCGCAAAGCCGTCGTTCGTCACCGCCTCGATGCCGCCGGCCTCGAAGAAATTTCTCGCAAACAGCGTGCGCGCCGTGAAGTCGGCGAGCTTGCCGAGATTGGCGAGGAATATTTTCGGCCGCGAGCCGGAGGCCGCGAGCGCGTGGTCGGAAGCGTCACGGAGCTGCTCGAACGGTTCCGCGAGACGAATGCGCGGCAGCGGGGCGAAGGCCGGCTGCACCTTCGCACCCTCGAGGCGCGGCGCAACGTCCATCACGTGCACCGCCGCCTCATGGATATTCGGAAATTCGCTGGTGCCGGTCAGCGCATCCCTGCGCCGCGCGATATTCTTCTCGCGCTCGGCGCGCGTTTCGGCCACCGCCTTTTGAATCAGCCCCTGTCCGAGCGCCGTGACCGTGCCACCAGCCTTCTCGATCGCCTGAAACCGCGTCCATGCTGCCACGCAAAGCTGGTTCGTCAGGTCTTCGATGCCCCCGGAGCCCGCGCCCGGATCGGACACCTTCGCCAGGTTCGACTCTTCCAGCAGGATGAGCTGCGTGTTGCGCGCAATGCGCCGTGCAAAACGATCCGGCAGGCCCTGCGCGGCCGTGAACGGCAGCACCGTGATGGCGTCCGCGCCGCCGAGCCCGGCGGCGACCACCGCGACGGTCGCGCGCAGCATGTTCACCGAAGGATCGCGCCGCGTCATCATGCGCCAGGCGGTTTCCGCCATCACGCAGGCGGGGGCGGGCGCCAGCCCGCAGGCCTGCTCGACGCGCGCCCAGAGCTTTCGCAGCGCGCGAAACTTCGCGATCGAGAGAAACTGATCGGCATCGGCCGCGAGACGGAAATAGATCATCCGACGCGCCGCATCGAGCGCGATGCCGTGCGCTTCGAGCGCGCGCAGATAGGTGACTGCGCTCGCCAGCGCAAAGCTGAGTTCCTGCGCTTCCGAGCCGCCCGCGTTATGGATGACGCGCCCGTCCGCCACGGCGAATGGCCCGCGAAAGCCTTCGCCGGCAAGTTCCGCAACGAGCCCGGCAAAGTTCGGTGCGAGTGTGCTCCACGGCACAGCCTCGCTGCCGGTCGCCGCCATGTGACCGAGCGGGTTGAGGCTCGCCCGCATGTCGACCGCGGCCGGCGAGAGGCCGCGTCGCTTGATCACCGCGGCGAAGTTCTTCGCGGCGTTGCGCGTCTCGGCGGCGACGTTGAAGTCGATGGTGACGCCGGCATCGAGATAGACGCCGTCAAGCACGCGCTCGAGCGTCTCGACCGAGCTGTCCAGCCCATATCCATTGGCGTTGAGCGAGCCCGCCATCACCAGCGTCAGCCCGGTCGCGCCGTTTTCCAGATCATGCAGCGCTTCCTCGTTGGCAGCGGCCGGATCCGGATGGTCGACCCGCTGCATCACGGTCCAGGGAGCGCCGGAACCGCGCGCCGCGATCGGCTGCGCGGCTGCATCGCGCGGATAAAGCGGCTGGATCGCAAGCCCATCATAGGTGCGCGCGACGAGACGCTTGTCGAATGGCGCGCCCTTGAGCACGCCGTTGACCAGCCTGAGCCACTGATCGCGTGTGCTCGCGGGAAATTCGGCTGCGAATGCAAGGTGTTCGGTGTCTGGCATCGGATATCTATTGCAGAGCCAGACACTTCAATGCAACGGAAATGCCATTCGCGCGGCGCAGCCCGCCTGAACAGCTGAGTTGGTGATTACGTCGTCAGCGCCGCGATATATTGATCCTGCAGGTGGTGGCGTACGCGCGGCGCCAGCCAGGCAAGAGAGGCGGCAACTATTCCGTTGCCACCCAAAAGCACGCCCAGTGCGATAAAAGTTCGTCCGACCGACCCCGTCAACCCGAGGAGCCCGGGCACGATATCATCGTCGCGCTCCGGCTCGTTGGATTGCGTATCTGGACTCTTTTGAGCGAGAGCGAATTTGGCTCCGGTGTCGCACTGGATCAGCCAGCCGACATGGCGGTGCTCGATCTTTCCGAATCGCGCGGGTGGCGCCGTCGGGACCAGATCGTCGCCATGCACGAAGCGAAAGGTGCGCGCACCGAGACGCCCGTCATAGTCATTCAGAAAAGCCAGATTGCCGGCGCGCGGCATGCCAAACGTATGAACGGCCTCGACGTTGCAGCCCTGCCGGTCGAGCAAGGACGCGACCGCGACAGCAAGCGCGCCGCCGAGACTGTGCCCGGTCAAGAACAATTTCAGATTGGGATTGCGGATGGCGTGCTCCTTGACCAGCGGGGCGAAATTCGCAGCCACACGGCCAAACCCCATCGAGACGCCGCCGGCGGCAGCGAAGGCCTCGAAATTGACGCGCCAATCCTGAAGCCGAGGCGGATCGGTCCCGCAGAAAGCCACGATGAGCGCGCCATGCCCGCTGATGACCAGCGCGTCGCGCACCACGAGCTTTGCGCGCGGCACGAGACGGAGAATGCCATCCGAAAATCCCGCGACCGAGAGTATGCCGACATAGTTCATGCCCCAGCGCGAGACGATGCGCTTCACCTTATCGACGCTTTTGGCCGACGCGATCGCGTCCAGTTCGTAGACGAGTTGTGAGACCCACATCAGCCCACGTGCGGTGTTGAGATCAAGTGCGCGCGTGGCCGAAAAATTCTTGAAGGCATTTGGAACGTAGCGATCTTCATCCCACTGGTTGAAACGGCTCATGTGCCCCTCCGGCGCCCGAAATAGACGGGTAATGCAATTTGGAGTTTAGTCGGGCTTTGTGGCGTTGTCAGCCGAAAGCGTACGGTTCAGGGCGCGGAACGCGGCGAGAGGCGTTCGATCCCCGTCGTGTCGGTTATCGCCAGCCCGTCCTTGATTTTTCGTCCGGCAATGACGCGATCGGGCACGATCTCGGCCAGCGGCACCAGCACGAAGGCGCGTTCGAACAGCCGCGGATGCGGCAGGGCCAGGTCGGGCTCGTCGAGCACGAGATCGTCGTAGGCGATGAGGTCGATGTCGATCATGCGCGGCCCCCAGCGCGTCTCGCGCGCGCGGTCGCGGCCGAGCGCGCGCTCGACCGCAAGCGCGCGCGCCAGCAACGCGCGTGGCGCGAGCGTCGTGTCGACCTGAATGGCCAGGTTGACGAAGGGCGGCTGGTCCGTCACGCCCCATGGCGGCGTCGCATAGTCGGACGAGCGGGCGCGCAGGATGATGTCCCTGCCGTCGGCGAACAGCGCGACCGCCTCGTCGAGCGTCGTGCGGACATCGCCGACATTGCCGCCGAGCCCAAGCAGCGCTTCAGCCATCGCGTTTGGCCTGGATCGCCGCCATGACCTGGAGCGCCTGCACGGTCTCGGCCACGTCGTGCACGCGCACGATATTGGCGCCGGCCATGACCGACAGCAGATTGCCGGCGATCGAACCGCCGATGCGCTGATGCGGCTCGGAGGGCGAGATCGAGGAAATGAAGCGCTTGCGCGACAGTCCCATCAGGATCGGCAATCCGAATTCGCGCAGCTCGCCGAGCCGCGCGATCACCGTGGTGCTCTGATCGAGCGTTTTGCCAAAGCCGACACCGGGGTCGAGCACGATGCGCTCGCGCCTTATGCCGGCTCTGCCCGCGATGTCGAGCGAGCGCGCCAGGAATGCCTTCACGTCCGCCATGATGTCGATGGTGGGATCGGCCTTCTCGCGATTATGCATCACGATCACCGGCACGCCGTGCTCGGCGGCGACGCGGGCGATGTCCGGATCGTATTGCAGGCCCCACACGTCATTGAGGATCGCGGCGCCCTGTTCGAGCGCGTAAGCGGCCGTCTTGGCCTTGAAAGTGTCGATCGAGACCGGCAATCCGAGCTTCACCACTTCGGACAGGACCGGGGCAAGCCGTGCGTGTTCGTCTTCCACCGAGACCGGCTGCCGTCCGCCGTAGGGGCGGGTGGATTCCGCGCCGATGTCGAGAATATCCGCGCCTTCGGCGATCATGCGGCGCGCCTGCGCCAGCGCCGAGGCCGGATCGAAGAATTGGCCGCCGTCGGAAAACGAATCCGGCGTGACGTTGAGAATTCCCATCACCAGAGGACGGCCGAGGGCGAGCAGCCGTTCTGTCGGCTGCGCCTGGTTTCGCGTGGTGGAATTTCCCGGCGTCATCGCGCCGCTTTGCGGCGGGGCGGCCGCGGAGTCAAGCGGCGCCTAGTAGGAGATCTTCGGCGGAAGCTTCTTGGCGGCCTCGATCCAGTGCCCGACGCGTTTCTCGGAAGGGAGCAGCTGCACCAGCTTGCGCTTGGCATTGGCATCCGCCATCGCTTGCGCGAGGTTGGCCGGGTTGCGGTATTTCAGCTCCTTGACGGTATCGACGCCGGCGAATTTGAGCAGCTCGGCATAAGGCTCGCGCACGCCCTTGATGCGCATGCGGTCGGCAAGATTGGCCCAGCGCAGCACGGTCTGCTCGGAAACGTCGAGTTTCTCGGCCAGAATCTTGCGATCTTTCGCGGTCGCCGCCAATTCGAGCAGCTTTTCGGTGGTGCGAACCCCGAGCGCTTTCAGCTTGGCCGACATCGCCGGGCCGATGCCGGCGATTGCGGTGATAGGATATGACAACGCGACGCCTCCTTCGATCCGTCCGGGCGAGCGCACCACAATTCCGGTGTGCGCGATACGTGCCAGACTGTCAGGTGAAGAGGCCGGCGGCGCACGTTTCAAACACGCTTGCGGCGTGGACTGCATCAAACTTTGCCATGATCCCCCTTAGGTCCCGCGCTTTGGCGGGTTGCGACGATCTTGATCGTGACCTTTGACGAACACAAGCACGAGATGCCGCAAGCGTCGAGGCTATCGCACGGCTTACCGGTGAATCGTTTAGAGAGCGTGACCGCCAGGACACAACGGCGACGCTGTGAGGGAATAGGAACGTCAAAATCACCACCCTTGCATGGCTGGTGGTAAGCGATGCCGCCGCGCACTATAACGGCGGCGCAGTCGCATGGGTTTTTGCGACGCGCGTATCGCGCTGGAGCAGCACAATGGCGGATCTCGATCAGGATGGAAAAATTTTCGTCGGCAAAGGTGAGAAGCCCGAATACCTGGCGCTGCACTATGGCAACCGGCACGGTCTGGCGACCGGCGCGACCGGCACCGGCAAGACCGTGACGCTTCAGGTACTGGCCGAAGGCTTCTCGCGCGCCGGTGTTCCGGTCTTCGCCGCCGACATCAAGGGCGACCTGTCCGGCATCGCGGCGGTCGGCGAAGCAAAAGATTTTTTGGTCAAGCGCGCCAAGGAGATGGGCTTCGACTATCAGCCCGACGAGTTCCCGGTGGTGTTCTGGGATGTGTTCGGCGAGCAAGGCCATCCGGTGCGCGCCACCATTTCGGAAGTCGGCCCGCTGCTGCTCTCGCGCATGATGGACCTGAACGACGTCCAGGAAGGCGTTCTGAACATCGTGTTCCGCGTCGCGGACGAGCAGGGGCTGTTGCTGCTCGACCTGAAGGACCTGCGGGCGATGCTCGTGTTCATCGCGGACAATGCCAGCGAGCTGACGACGCAGTACGGCAATGTCTCGAAAGCCACCATCGGAACGATCCAGCGCGCGCTGTTGGTGCTGGAAAACCAGGGTGGTGCCAAGTTTTTTACCGAGCCGGCGCTTGATCTGAAAGATTTCATGCGCGTCGACCGCGACGGACGCGGTGTCATCAATATCCTGTCGGCCGACAAATTGATGGAGAGCCCGAAGCTCTACGCAACCTTCCTGCTCTGGATGCTGTCCGAATTGTTCCAGGTGCTTCCCGAGGTGGGCGATCCGGACAAGCCGAAGCTCGTGTTCTTCTTTGATGAGGCGCACCTGCTGTTCGACGATGCCCCGAAGGCGCTGATGGACAAGATCGAGCAGGTCGTGCGCCTGATCCGCTCGAAGGGCGTCGGCGTCTATTTCGTCACCCAGAACCCGATCGACGTGCCCGATAAGGTGCTGGCGCAGCTCGGCAACCGCGTGCAGCACGCTCTGCGCGCGTTCACGCCGCGCGACCAGAAGGCGGTCCGCGCGGCCGCCGAGACGTTCCGCGCCAATCCGGCGCTCGATACCGCGACGGTGATCACGCAGCTCGGCAAGGGCGAGGCGCTGGTGTCGTTTCTGGAAGGTAACGGCACGCCCTCGGTGGTGGAGCGCTGCATGGTGCGCCCGCCGTCCGCGCGGATCGGCCCCGTCACGCCGGAAGAGCGCAAGGCCATCATCGCGAAGAGTCCCTTGAAGGGCAAATACGATCAGGAAATCGACGAGGAGTCCGCCTACGAGATGCTGGCCAAGCGCACCCATGATGCGCAGGCCTCGGCCGGGCGGGCGGGCGCCGAGGGCGCGCCGCAGGAGGGGGGCGGGATCCTTGGCCAGATCGGCGGCGCGCTTGGCTCGCTCTTCGGGACGAACAATCCGCGCCGCAACCGGCTGACGACTGGTCAATTGATCACACGGCAGATCACCCGCTCGGTGACGAACCGCGTTGCCGGTCAGATCGCGGGCGATCTCGGCAAGTCGATCGCCGGATCGATGGGCAACACGGTCGGCCGCGCGATCGTGCGCGGGGCATTGGGTGGAATTTTGCGACGATAGAGTTTGCCGCTGGGTCAGTACCGGCGATCGTCCGCGCCCTCGGTATCGATAAACTCCAGAGTTGCGAAGTCGCCCCGCGGGTGCGACATCGGTAGGCTTGTGGTTATGGACCCCGGGCTTGCCCCTTCGTGGCGCCTTGGAATGACGAATGTAATGTCTGTTCGGAGAACATGATGACCTCTGCCTCGCAAGCGCTTCCGCAAGTCCTCGAAAAGATCGATGCCGATATCGACCAGAGCATCGAGCGGCTGTTCGACCTCGTGCGCATCCCGTCGATCTCGACCGACAGCGCCTACAAGGACTTCTGCAAATCCGCCGCCGACTTTGTGGCGAAGGATCTTGCCAGCCTCGGCTTCGACGCCGCGGTGCGCCCGACCGCCGGTCATCCGGTCGTGGTCGGCAAGAGCAATGGCGCGACCGCCGCGAACAACGGGCCGAGCGTCTTGTTCTACGGCCACTACGACGTCCAGCCGGTCGATCCGCTCAACCTCTGGAGCACGCCGCCGTTCGAGCCGCGCATCGATACGCTGCCCGACGGCCGCAAGATCATCGTCGGGCGCGGCGCCTGCGACGACAAGGGCCAGTTTATGACCTTCGTCGAGGCGCTGCGCGCCTTCAAGGCGGTCACCGGAAAGCTCCCCCTCGACATCACCATGATGATCGAGGGTGAGGAGGAAATGGGCTCGAAGAACCTGTTCGAGTTCGTGCGCACGAATGCCAGCGAGTTCAAGCGCGACCTCGGCCTCGTCTGCGACACCGGGATGTGGAGCCCGACCATCCCCTCGGTGACGACGTCGCTGCGCGGGCTGGTCTATGAAGAGGTCACGGTCACTTGCGCCGATCGCGATCTGCACTCCGGCGTGTTCGGGGGTGGAGCCGCCAATCCGATCCGCGTCTTGTCGCGCGTCATCGCGGGCCTGCATGACGACAGCGGACGTATCACGCTTCCGGGCTTTTATGATGGCGTGAAGGAACTGCCCGCCGACATCAAGGCCGAGCTGAAGGCGCTGAATATGACGCCGGACGAGTTCCTCGGACAGGTCGGCCTCAAGATCCCGGCGGGCGAAAAGGACCGCATGCTGATCGAGCAGGTCTCGACGCGCCCGACCTGCGACGTCAACGGCATCATCGGCGGCTACACGGGCGAGGGCGCCAAGACCGTGATTGCCGCCCAGGCGAGCGCGAAGATCTCGTTCCGTCTGGTGGGCGACCAGGACCCGAAGAAGATCCGCGCCGCGTTCCGCAAGTACGTGCAGGAATGCCTGCCGGCGGATGCAAAGGTAACATTCGGCGAGTTCGGCGGCAGTCCGGCGCTTGCCGTGGCTTACGACAATCCCGCGCTCGGCAAGGCGCGCGCCGCGCTGACGCAGGAATGGGGCACCAAAGCCGTCGCGGTCGGCTCGGGCGGTTCGATCCCGATCGTCGGCGACTTCAAGGATGTGCTCGGCATGGACACGCTGCTGGTCGGCTTCGGCCTCGATGATGATCGCGTGCATTCGCCGAACGAGAAATATGACCTCAAGTCGTTTCACAAGGGCATGCGCTCGTGGGCACGCATCCTCGCGGCGCTGGCTGGGTAGGGAAGGGCGGGCAAAGGTGCGCCTCCGCGACAGCGGGGCACGCAGCGTGCCCGCCATCTCATGCTAAACCTCCAGTGTTGCCAGCGCGCTCAACTCGCGCACCACTTTCATCGGCGCGAACTCCGGATATTCCTCCGGCGCATCCGCGCGGTTGACCCAGACGCAGCGAAATCCGAACGTGGTCGCGCCCATCACGTCCCAGCGATTGGATGACACGAAGGCGACGTCCGCGGGCGCAAGCCCAAAGGCCTCGGTGACCAGCGCATAAACTTCCATCCGCGGCTTGTAGATGCGGATGGCATCGACCGAGAACACCGCGTCGAGATCGCCGCCGATGCCGGCCGCCGTTATGGCGCCCTCAAGCATGCGCGGATTGCCGTTCGACAGGATCGCGGTGCGCATCCCTTTGGCCTTCAGCGCCGTCAGTGCCACGCGCGCATCGGGGAATGCATCGAGATTGAAGTAGGCATCGAGCAGCCTTGTGCGCAGCGCGCGATCGACCGAGGGCACGCGCGCGAACGCATAGTCGAGCGCGCGCTCGGTCAGCGTCCAGAAGTCGGCATAGTGCCCGGCGGCCGAGAGCATCCAGGCATATTCGAGCTGCTTGGTGCGCCAGATTTCCGAGAAACGATCCGCCTCCGGGCCCGCCGCGTCGCGATGGCGCGTGATCGCGGCGTGGACGTCGAACAGTGTTCCGTAGGCGTCGAATACAAAGGCGCGGGCCATGTCACACTCCAATTGTCATCCCGGCCAAGCGCGCAGCGCGCGAGCCGGGACCCATAGCGGCGACTATATCTACCCCACCCCCATGGGTCCCGGGTCTCGGCGGACCAACGCCCGCACTCGGCGGACCAACGTCCGCATTCGGCGGACCAACGACCGTGCTCGCCCGGGACGACAGCCGCGATGCCAGCCATCAGCGAATTTCATGGGCACGGACGCGAAAAAACCCGTAAACAAGCGCAGCAAGTTGCATCAAGGAGCATGCTGATGGCGCACGGGAATGGCTGGTCAAAAACCTGGACGTTTTTCGAGGGCGACTGGCACGAAGGCAATATCGGCATCATCGGCCCGCGCACGCATGCGTTCTGGCTCAGCTCCTCGGTGTTCGACGGCGCACGCGCCTTCGAGGGCGTCACGCCCGACCTCGATCTGCATTGCGCGCGCGTGAATGACTCGGCGCCGAAGCTGTTTCTCAAGCCCGTCGTCACCACGGAGACCTGGATGGGTCTCGTCGCCGACGGCATCAAGCGCTTCGACAAGGATACGCCGCTTTACATCCGCCCGATGTATTGGGCCGAGCATGGCGCAACGCTGACGGGAGTCTCGGCCGATCCGGAATCGACGCGCTGGTGCCTCTGCCTCTACGAGACGCCGATGCCGCCGGCCTCGGCGGCCGCCTCGATCACGCTGTCGCCGTTCCGCCGTCCGACCATCGAATGCATGCCGGTCGACGCCAAGGCCGGCTGCCTTTATCCGAACAACGGGCGCGCGCTCATCGAGGCGAATGCGCGCGGCTTCGACAACTGTCTGCTGCGCGACATGCTCGGCAACGTGGCGGAGCTTGCCACCGCGAACATCTTCTTTGCCAAGGACGGTGTCGTGCATACTCCGGCCGCGAACGGCACGTTCCTTTCCGGCATCACCCGCCGGCGCACCATCAAGCTGCTGCGCGATGCCGGTGTGACCGTGGTGGAGAGCTCGTATCGCTATTCCGACTTCGAGAACGCCGACGAGATCTTCTCCAGCGGCAATTACAGCAAGGTCATGGCGATCACCCGCATCGATGATCGTTCGCTGCAGCCGGGGCCGTTCTATCGCAAGGCGCGCGAGCTCTATTGGGAATTCTCCCACAGCTAGGTGACGTTCCATGACGGTGCGGCCGTGCACGGGCCTCGACGAGATGCGCGCGGCGTTCGGGCCGATCTGGCACTATTTCGGACAATTGCCGCCGGACGACGAAGCGCTGGAACGCTTCGCGCGCATCCTGGAACCGCGGCGGGTGCATGCGGGCTTCGATGGCGATCAGGTCGTTGCCGGCTCTGGAACCTACACGTTCGATCTTGCGGTGCCGGGCGGGCGGGTGAAGGCCATGGGCCTCACGATTGTCGGCGTGCTGCCGACGCATCGGCGGCGCGGCTATCTGCGTTCGATGATGCGCTCGCAGATCGATGCGGCCCACGCGCGCGGCGAGCCGGTCGCGATCCACTGGGCCACCGAAGACACGATCTACGGACGGTTCGGTTACGGCATCGCCTCGATGGCTGCGGAGATCGATGTGCCGCGCGAGCACGCCGTGCCGTTCGCACAGATCGACCTGCCAGGGCAGGCGCGTCTCGTGCCGCTCGCCGAGGTCGAGCCGCTGATCGCGCCGGTCTACGAGCGTGTGGCGCGCGTCACGCCCGGCATGTTCGCGCGCACCTCCGCCTGGTGGCAGGACCGGCTGCTGATCGATCATCCGTGGCGACGTCAGAATGGCGGCGCGCTGCGATGCGCGGTATGGGAGAACGAGGGCAGGGTGACGGCCTATGCGTTCTATCGCGTCAACCAGATGTTCGAGCGCGGCAACTCCACCGGCCACATCTTCGTGCTCGAGGCGATCGGCGAGTCGCCCGAGGCGACGCATGCAATCTGGCGCTTTCTGTTCGGCATCGATTTTCTCGCGCGCGTGAAGGCAATCTACCTGCCGCTCGATCATTCGCTGCTGTTGTCGCTCGCTGCGCCGCGCCGGCTGAATTTCCTGGTGCGCGAGGGCTTGTGGATGCGGCTGATCGATGTCGGCGCAGCGCTCTCGGCGCGCGGCTATGCGTCGGATGATGCGGTGGTGATCGATGTCGCCGACGAGTTCTGTCCATGGAATGCAGGGCGCTGGCGCGTCGCGCGTGGCGGCGTGGAGCGGACGCGCGCCGAGGCGGATTTGGCCTGCGAGGTTCAGTCGCTCGGCTGCGTCTATCTCGGCGGATTTAGTTTCGCCGATCTCGCGCGCGCATTGCGGGTGCGGGAGCTACGCCCGGGCGCGGTTGGGCGGGCGGACGCGCTGTTCCGTGCCGACCGCAAACCCTGGTGCCCAGAACTGTTCTGATTTGGCTGTTCTGATTTGGCTGTTTTGATTTTCTCAAGGCAGGGCGCTATGCCGTGCGCCTGACGTACCCAAACGATGGTTTGCCTGATGACCGATACACCGCCCGACCGCCTGTCGACCGACCCGAACAGCCCGTTCTACGACGAGGCTCTGCTGGCGCGCGGCATCGGCATCCGCTTCGCCGGGCAGGAAAAGACCAACGTCGAGGAATATTGCGTCAGCGAGGGCTGGGTTCGGGTCGCGGCCGGCAAGGCGCTCGACCGCAAAGGCAATCCGCTGACGATCAAGCTCAAGGGGCCGGTGGAGCCGTATTTCAGGGACGCGAGCTAGAAGTGCTGTCGCTTTTTTCCCTCTCCCCGCGGGAGCGGGGAGAGGTAAAGAAAGAGCGCTACTTCGCCGCCGAGTACATTTCCTCAACGTGTTCCCAGTTGATGAGGCTGTCCCAGAACGCCTCGAGGTATTTCGGCCGCGCGTTGCGGTAGTCGATGTAGTAGGAGTGCTCCCACACGTCGACGCCGAGGATCGGGGAGGCGCCCTTGACCAGCGGGCTTTCGCCGTTCGGCGTCTTGTCGATGGAGAGCTTGCCGTCCTTCACGGCGATCCAGGCCCAGCCCGATCCGAACTGGCCGACGCCGGCCGCGATGAAATCCGCCTTCGCTTTGGCGACGCCGCCGAGATCGCTGTCGATCGCGGCCTTGAGCTTGGCGGGGATCTTGTCGCCGCCGCCACCCTTCTTCATCCATTTCCAGAAGTGGGTGTGGTTGTAGTGCTGGCCCGCATTGTTGAACACGGCCGGGTTCTTGCCGAACGAGCCCTTGACGATTTCCTCGAGCGACTTGCCCTCCCACTCGGTGCCCTTCAGTGCGTTATTGCCGTTGGTGACGTAGGCCTGATGGTGCTTGTCGTGGTGAAATTCGAGCGTCTCCTTCGACATGAAGGGCGCGAGCGCATCATGCGCATAGGGGAGGTCGGGCAGCGTGAAGGACATGGATCAACTCCTTGGGGGGTGGGAAAACGCCATATCCCCGCTGTGCTTTTTGCGCCGCACAGCGGGTTCCATCTCTAGATAGGCCGCCACCGGCTCACGGGCAACGCCGTTGTTCTCAAGCCTGAGCGGCGCGCCTGCTCGCTCGTCTGGCCGCTCGTCTAACCGTTGTGTATTCTTTGGGTGACAGTTGCGTGTCTTCGGCGCAACTGTCCGCCGCTATCATCTTGCAAACACTTGCCCTACGTCATTGGTTCCTGAAATGTGTGCAGGGGGAGTGCATATGCATCTGCTGCTGCTTGCCCTTGGCGTTCTGGTCACGGCCGTTGGCGCCGTCATGCTCGCCTTTTCGGTCCCGTTGACGGACTTGGCGGGCGTTGCGCTGTTCACGTCCGGCATGATTGCGGCGGTCGGCGGATTCATCCTGATCGGCGTTTCGGCGGTGGTGCGCGGCCTGAACCAGATCGCCGAGCGGCTCGACATCCAGCCGCTGCCGATGCCCCACGTCGCCGCCGTCGCGCATGAAGCTCCGGCACCGCGTCTCGTACGCGCCGCAGCCGAACCACCGGTTGCGGCGAGCGTCACTGTTTCCGAGGCCAAAGCTTCCGAGCCCAGAGCTTCCGAGGTTAAGGCTTTCGAGGCCAAAGCTTCCGAGGCCAGAGCTTCCGAGGTTAAGGCTTCCGAAGCCAAAGCTTCCGAGGTCTTGCGGGCTCCCGAAGCGCCCAAACCAAGCGAGCCCAAACCAAGCGAGTCCAAGCCAAGCGAGATGCCGAAAGCGCCTGAGCCGATTGCCGCCAGAGGCGCTCTGCTCGGATGGTTTGGCCGCGCGAAAAGCCCCGCAACCGCAAATGCCGCCGCCGAGGAGACGCCTCGCGTTCGTCTCTCGGCCGTGCAGAACGGCGCGCAAACTGAGCCCTCGGACGGCCCCGCCAATCTCGCGGCGCTCGCCCGTTCTCCGGAGCCGCTTCAGGCTTCGGAGCCGTTTCCCTCGATTGTTACGCGGGCCAATCCGGCCGCGCAGTTTGCCGCCGAGCCGGCGCCTGCCGTTGCGGCGCCTGCGGTCCGGCCGGCGCCAAGACCGGTGCCAAGACCGGCGCCGCCTGCCGCGCAGAAGCCGGGCGCTGTGCAAGACGGCACCGCCTCAACGACGGTCTATCGCTCCGGCGTGATCGACGGCATGGCCTACTCGCTGTTCATGGACGGGTCGATCGAGGCTGAGCTCCCGGACGGCAGGGTCAAGTTCGGAACGATCGACGAATTGCAGAAATATCTCATGTCGCGGCGCTAGCCGCCAAATGACAGGCTGTCGGCGCGCCGCTTGCCCCCACCAGCAAACGCCCAAAAGGTCTTCGGAATGACCGATCCCGTTGTCTCGACCGACGTGAATGCGGCTTCTTTCGATTCCGCGCATGACGACGTCTTCAGCCGCATCGCGGCGCGCTACGACTTTCTCTGCGATCTGTTCAGCCTCGGCATCCATCGTCGCTGGAAAGCCCATATGGCGCGCCGCATCCTGGCCGCGCCGTGGAAGCAGATGCTCGACGTCGCGGCCGGAACCGGACACATCGCGCTGCGCGTCGTCAGGCAGCTCGACGCCGAAGATGGCCGCGCGTGCATCGTGTCGGATATCTGTCCGGCCATGCTCGAGGTGGCGAAACGGCGCGCCGGGCCGCTGGCGGACGCCGTGGACTTCCGGATCCTGGACGCGCATCGGCTGACGACAATCGCGCCGGCGAGCGTCGATCTGTATTCGATTTCCCTTGGCATGAAGATCTGCGACCGCGGCCAAGCGCTCGCCGCGGCCTGGCGCGTGCTGCGGCCGGGAGGCCTCTTCATATGCCTGGAGGCGTCGGAAATTCCGGTGCGATTCATTCATCGCGCGTATCTGGCTTACATGCGGCTGTGCATGCCGATCGTCGGCTGGGCGGCCACCGGCGGCGACGCGTCGGCCTACGAATATCTGCTCAAGGGCGTGCGCGGATTTCCCGGCGCGAAGGAGTTCGCCGCTGAGATCGCGGCGCTTGGATTTGTCGACGTCACCTACCAACGCATGTCGTTTGGCATCGTGGCCATTCACGTCGCCCGCAAACCGGAGACGGCGTAGCCTGGATCATGAATCAGGCGCGCTTGTTGCGACCCCGATCGCGAACGCATAGCCGAGCGCCACTTCCTTCAAGCGGTCGAAGCGGCCGGCAGCGCCGCCATGGCCGGCGTCCATGTTGATTTTCAGTGCGATCAATTTGTTGCCGGTATCGAGTTCTCGCAGCCTGGCGACCCACTTCGCCGGCTCCCAATAGGTGACGCGCGGATCGGTCAGTCCCGCAAGCACCAGCATCGCCGGATAGGCCTGCGCCCGCACATTGTCGTAAGGCGAATAGCCGAGCATGGTGCGAAACGCCTGCGCGTCCTCGATCGGATTGCCCCACTCCTGCCATTCGGGCGGCGTGAGCGGCAGCGTGTCGTCCAGCATGGTGGTGACCACGTCGACGAACGGCACCTCGGCGATGATGCCGCCGAACAGATCGGGCCGCAGGTTCGTCACCGCGCCCATCAGCAGGCCGCCGGCCGACCCGCCATGCGCGACGATCTTGCCCGGCGCCGCATAACCTTCTTGGCTCAAGTATTCGGCCGCCGCGATGAAGTCTGCGAACGTGTTCGGCTTTTTCTGCAGCTTGCCGTCCTGATACCAGTGCCAGCCCTTCTCGGTGCCGCCGCGGATATGCGCGATCGCATAGACGAAGCCGCGGTCGACCAGCGAGAGCCGGCCGGTCGCAAATGACGCGGGCAGCGCGTAGCCGTATGAGCCGTAGCCGTAAAGCAGCAGCGGTGCGCTGCCGTCGGGCTTGACGTCGCGGCGATGCAGGATCGAGATCGGCACGGTCTCGCCGTCGGCGGTCCGCGCCTGCAGGCGCCGCGTCACATAGTTCGCCGGATCATGTCCGCTCGGGACTTCCTGACGCTTGCGCATGGTTCTGGCCCGCGTCTTCAGGTCATAGTCCCACACTTCGTTCGGCGTGGTCATCGAGGAGTAGTAGAAGCGCAGCCGGTCGGTGACGAATTCGTAGCCGCCATCGCTGCCGAGCGAATAGGCTTCCTCGGGGAAGTCGATCGTGTGTTCTTCGCCACTGGCAAGGTTGCGCACGACGATGCGCGGCAGCGAATCCTCGCGCTCCAGCCGCACCATCCAGTCCCGCAGCATGGTGATGTCGAGCAGATAGCGGCCGCGCCGATGCGGCACGAAATCGCGCCACTGCGCGCGCGCGGTCTTGTCGAGCGGCGTGACCATCACCTTGAAGTCCTCGGCCCCGTCCGCATTGGTGCGCAGGACCAGCACGTCTTCGCCCGACCAGTCGGGGTGGTGCTCGATATCGTATTGCACCTTGTGCTCGCGCGCCGCGACCAGCCAAGGCTTGGCATCGTTGAGCGCAAGATCGACCAGCCAGGTCTCGGAAGTCTCGTGATCGTGCACCGAGATGTCGGCGAAGCGGCGCGATTGCGTTTGACCCAATCCGATGAAGAAACGTCCATCGGGTTCCTCGTAGATCAGCGTATCGTCGCGCGACGCGGTGCCGACCCGATGACGAAAGACGCGCGAGGGGCGATGATTTTCGTCGAGGCGGACATAATAGAAGGCGGATGAATCCGCCGTCCAGACCGGAGAGCCCGACACGTCGGGCACCTGGTCGGCCAGGTCCTTGCCGGCGCCAAGGTCACGCACATAGAGCGTGTCCATCTCCGAGCCTTTGTCGTCGGCCGACCAGGCCAGCAGTCTGTGGTCGGGCGACTGCGACATGGCGCCGAGCTGGAAGTAGGCCTTGCCGGCCGCGAGCGCGTCGCCGTCGATGAGGACTTGCTCCGGCCCGCCCTCGCGCGGCTGGCGGCAGAAGATCGGATGCTGGCCGCCCTCGCGGTAGCGGATGAAATACGCAAAAGGGCCATCCGGGCTCGGCACCGTGGAGTCGTCCTCCTTGATGCGTCCCTTCATCTCGGCGAACAGCGTTTGCTGCAGCTTTTCGCTGTCGGCGAATGCCGCCTTGGCATAGGCGTTCTCGGCCTCGAGATAGGCGCGGATCTCCGGATCGAGCACCGACGGATCGCGCATGACTTCGCGCCAATTGTCGGCGCGCAGCCAGGCGTAGTCGTCCGTCAGCGTGACGCCGTGCCGGGTCGAAACCTTGGGACGGCGTTCCGCGCGCGGGGCGGGCGGCAGGCGAGGCGAGCGATCGAGCATCGTTACTCCGAAAAAGGAAAAAGCCGTCGCGCGGAGGCGCAAGCTTTGTGGCGCCGCCTTACGCTTTTTCCGCGGCCGGCGCGAATGTCATCGCGGTGCCGTTCATGCAATAGCGCTGACCGGTCGGTTTCGGCCCATCCGGGAACACGTGGCCGAGATGCGCATCGCAGGTGGCGCAGCGGATTTCCGTGCGCCGCATCAGCCAGGAGCCATCGACATGTTCGCGGACGGCCGCATCGTCCACCGGCGCATAGAAGCTCGGCCAGCCGGTACCGGAGTCATACTTTGTCGCGGACGAGAACAATTTGGCGCCGCAGCACACGCATGCGTACGCGCCGGCGCTCTTTTCGTTCCAGTAGGGCCCGGTGAATGCGCGCTCGGTGCCATGCCGGCGCGTAACATGATACTGTTCGGGCGTGAGTTGCTGGCGCCATTCCGCGTCGGATTTGACGATCTTCGGGCTCGCGATTGTCTCGGCCATGGCCACTCACGAATATGATTTCGATGTTGATTCGATCGCCTAACGTAAGATCGCAAGCCGTTGAGGCAAGTCACGTTCGCGCAAGAACCAGATGATTGCGCTGGCCGCGCACGATGACGCGACATTTTCAATCAATTCATCACAATATCAGGATTGGGATGAGGTTCCATGTCTTTGCAAGGCGGTGTCGGCAAGTTGGCGCATGGTTTCGTCTTCCGGCCGACTGCAAATCGCGACCCATGAATGAGTTTCTTTTACAGAACTGATCACTTGAACTTGAATAGATCGCGCATTAATACTATGCTGTTACGTAATTCTCGGCGTCCGATTCGTAACGGCTCAAGATGCTGCCGCCGAAATCAGCGTTGGCGCGAGCCGTCACAGTAGTTCGTCGGGTTCGCACGCACAGGTTGCTGTGTTGCGTCGGTGAATTGGACTTTCGGTCGCAGGAATTGCGAATTCACAGCCAATCAGGCCCCGCAGGAACGCCAAGCCCAGGAACGCTAAGCCCATGAGTGACACGACGGCGAGCAGCGGCTTCATCGAACTCACGGCGGACATCGTCTCGGCCTATGTCAGCAATAATTCGGTTGCGGCCAGCGACATCGCGGGCCTGATCAGCCAGGTGCATTCGGCCCTGATGCGGGTTTCGGTCGGGCAGAGCGATGCCCAGCCCGAACCGCTCAAGCCCGCGGTTTCCTTGAAGAAATCGATCACGCCGGATTACCTGATCTGCCTCGAGGACGGCAAGAAATTCAAATCCCTGAAGCGGCACCTGCGTACCCAGTACAACATGACGCCGGAGCAATATCGCGAAAAGTGGAGCCTGCCGCCCGACTATCCGATGGTGGCTCCGAACTATGCTCAGGCACGGTCGCAACTCGCCAAGCAAATGGGCCTCGGCCAGCAGCGCCGCCGCCGCGCGAAGTAGCCGTCAAAATCCGCTGCTCTCCGACTGAGCCGCCACGCGCCCGCGTGGCGGCTTTTGTGCGTTCGCTTACCTGGCGCCGGTCGGGCGCGATTCTTTTTTAAAGAGCATGTCGATCCGTCGGGGGCTGGTTCGTCGACCTGATTGACGAGATAGTTCGGCGGCGATGGCGTCCGCGGCTCGTCTTAGGAGGATCTCTCTGATGCGCTTCATGTTCATCGTCAAATCCGCCCATTCCGGGCCGCCGACGCCGGAGCTGCTGGAGGCGATGCACAAGCTCGCCAACCGGGAGATCAAGGCCGGCCGCATGCTCGACAATGGCGGGCTGATGCCGCTCGCCACCGGCGCGCAGGTGCGCATCGCGAACGGGCAACTCACTGTCACCGACGGTCCGTTCGTCGAGGCGAAGGAGGTGATCGGCGGCTATGCGATCTTCGAGCTTCGCGACAAGCAGGAGGCCTTGGCGTCGGCGCGTGAATTCATGCAGCTCCACAAAGACTTGATGCCGGGTTGGGAGGGGACATGCGAGGTGCGTGCGTTCGCGGGATTCACCGGCGCTTGAGGCGGAAGTGCACCCATCCGTGTCGGCGGTCATGACGGCCGCCGACGCCCATCGGGCGATCCTGGCCGTCTGGCGGATCGAACAGCCCCGGCTGATCACCAGCCTGGCACGGATGCTGCGCGATGTGCCGCTGGCCGAGGACCTGACGCAGGAAGCCCTGCTGGCCGCCCTCGAGCATTGGCCCGCAACCGGCGTTCCGGAAAAGCCCGGCGCCTGGCTGATGGCGACCGCCAAGCGCCGCGCCCTGGACCATTTGCGCCGCGGCCGGATGCTTGAGGGCAAGCACAGGATCGTTGCCTTGGACATGGAGGCGGAGCAGCAGACCATGCCGGATCTCGACGCCGCACTGGATGACGATATCGGCGACGAGATGCTCCGCCTCATCTTCACCGCCTGTCATCCCAGTCTGTCGCGCGAGGCCCGCACCGCTCTGGCGCTCCGAATGATCTGCGGCCTGACGACCGAGGAGATCGCCAGGGCCTTCCTGCTTCCGGACGCGACGATCGCCCAGCGCATCGTGCGCGCGAAGCGGACTCTTTCGGAGTCGGGGCTGGCCTACGAGACCCCGCGTGGCGACGAGCTCTCCCAACGGCTCTCGTCGGTGCTGGGGGTCGTCTATCTGATCTTCAACGAAGGCTACACGGCGGCGCGCGGCGAGGATTGGCTGCGCCCTCAGCTCTGCAATGAGGCGCTTCGCATCGGCCGCGTGCTCGCCTCCATCGCGCCGCGCGAGCCCGAAGTCCACGGGCTGCTCGCCCTGATGGAGCTGAATGCTTCACGCACCGCGGCGCGCACCGATGCTGCCGGGGAGCCGATCCTGATGCTGGACCAGGATCGTGCGCTGTGGGACCAGCTGCAGATCCGGCGTGGAATGCGGATGCTGGCCCGTGCCCACGCGCTTGGCGGCGCGCGCGGCTTTTACGTTCTTCAGGCCGGCATTGTTGCCTGTCACGCCGAGGCGGCAACGGCAGCCGAGACCGATTGGCGCCGCATTGCCGGATTCTATGCGGATTTGGCCGCGATCGCGCCCTCGCCGATCGTCGAGCTCAACCGCGCCGTTGCCGTCGGCATGGCCGAGGGCGCGCAGGCCGGGCTGTCGATCGTGGACGGTTTGATGCGCGAGCCGGCGCTCAAAAGCTATCACCTGCTGCCGAGCGTTCGAGGCGATCTGCTCCACAAGCTCGGCCGCTACCAGGAGGCGCGCGCCGCATTCGAGGCGGCCGCGGCGCTGGCCGGCAACCGGCGCGAACATGACCTGCTGCTACGGCGCGCCTGCGCGGCGGCCGGCGCGCTCAAGCGCTAGGCCGCCGGCGCGAGCGCCGCGCGGGCATCGAACTTGATGCGCTCGACCATCGAGCGGAATCCATTCGAGCGCTGCGGCGTCAGGTGCTCGCGCAGCCCGAGCTTTTCAAACAGCGCGACCGCATCGGTATCGAGGATTTCGCGCGCCGGCTTGTCCGAATACAGCGCGAACAGGATTGCGATCAGCCCGCGCACGATATGCGCATCGCTGTCGCCGACGAAGCAAAGGCTCGGCCCCGCGGCGCCGTCCGGCCGGATTTCAGTTCCCAGCCAGACCTGGCTGGCGCAGCCCTGGACCTTGTTGGTCTCGGTGCGCAGTTCCTCGGGCAGCGGCGCAAGCGTACGGCCGAGCTCGATGACATAGCGATAGCGGTCGTCCCAGTCGTCGAGCAGGGAGAAGTTGTCGATGATGTCGTCGATCGTTGTCGTCATGGGCCCGCACGTGTGCTGGCCCTCGATATAGGCGCGTCGGCCCGCGAGGTACAGGGCGGACGCGCGGCGCTGGAACTAGTGCTTGGTCTCGGCCTGACGCTGCGGCGCGCGCCAGACCGGCGCGGTGTCGGCTTGGGTCAGCGTGCCACGCACGGCTGGCTCGATATTGGCCGGAGCCGTGTGCGCGGGCTCGGCTGCAACCGGTCCGGTCTGCGCCGGACCGAGCTTGTCGGTCAGGAACTCGTAGACCCATTTGGCGCTCGCCTGCGCCTTGTAGCCGAACTGCGTCAGCGCCTGCGAGCCGATCTTGCAGGCGTCCGGCTGGCGCGCGCAGAACTGGCCCATGTCGGACACCGCGGCGGAAGCGGCGCTCACCGCCTGCGTCGTGCCGATATTCGATTCCGGAACCTTCACCGATTGCGGCGTCGGCAACACCAAGACGACGACGCTCAACCAGAACGCCGTACGAATGAGAAACATCATGACCCTACCCCGTCTCTTCCACGGCGTTTGCACCGTAGTTGGCAACACGCTAGCAGAGGCCCTTGAAGGCGACGTTCGCTGGGCGACGACAATTTTGCTCATGTTCGAGGCAAGTTTTCGACGATTTTTCCTAAAATTTGAACGATTTTCATCGTTAAGAAAATGATGCCGCGACCACCGTCAATCCGTGCATCTCCGCAATGATGTTGGGCAAAGACGCAGCGCCGCGCCGTGCCATAGCGGCGAATCTTCATTTACGCCTGCCGCGATGGCGCCGCCGCGGCGCCGCAATTTCTCAACACACCGTTCACCATTCGAAACGAAAGCGCTCGCGATCGGCTCCGTAACTGCACGTAGCGCAGCACGGAGGGCCTCGCGCGACTTGCAGCTTAGCGTTCGCTTAAGTGCCCTCTGACACGATCCCGGCACAAGGGGAGCGCGTCCGCGATCGGACGTGTCAGAAGCGACGTGATGCTGCTCGCGCAAGTCCGCGCCTATATCGATACGCTGGTGCATTCCTCGGCGCGGCTCGATCCGCTGACCGCGGCGCGCCATCGCGCGTTCATCGCGCCGCGCTTTGTCGGCGGGCTGATGGCGCTGACCGCGCTGCCGATCCGCCTTGCGATTAGCGGCGTGCCGAGCACGCTCGAGATTTTCATCTATGCCTGGCTGACCGCGCCGATCCTGATCGCCGGCTATCTGTCGCGCACCGGGCGCTTTGAAGCCGCGCAGATCATGTCGTCCGGCGCGATGGCGGCGCTGATCGCCACCATCGGCATGGCGACCGGCGGCATCACGTCATTCGCCGCTCCCTGGCTCATCGTCGGGCCGCTCGAAGCGGCGCTCTCGGCCTCGCGCCGGGTCGTGACGACGGCCGCGGCATTCGCCGTCGCGGCGGCGGGCCTGATGTACTATTTGGCGCAGCCGGGGTTGGCCGTCTCCGTCTCGGCGCCCTTGATGGCGCTCGGCATCATTTCCGCCGCGCTCTATGCGACCGGGCTCGCGCTCGGCAGCGCATCGCTCGCGCGCACCTCCTCGCGCCTGCTGGTGGTGGAAGAAGACCGCTACCGGCTGCTCGCGCGCAACATCACCGATGTGATCACGCGCCATCGTGGCAACGGGACGGTGCGATTTGCCTCGCCGGCGGCCGAGACTTTGTTCGGCGTTCCCGCCAAGGCGCTGCTCGGGCACGGCCTGTTCGATCGCGTCCATGTCGCCGACCGTCCGGCCTATCTGACGGCGCTGGCACAAGCCGCCGCGCACGGTATCACGGGGTCGGTCGAGTTTCGTATCCGCCGCGAGGCGACAGAGCCCGACAAGCCCGCGCCGTTCGTCTGGGTCGAGATGCGCTGTCGGCCGCTCGAGGGAGAAGGCGAGGACCTGGACGGCGAGCGCGAGGTCGTGGCCGTCATCCGCGACGAGAGCGAGCGCAAGGCGCAGGAATTGGTCGTCGAAGGCGCGCGCCAAGAGGCCGAGCGTGCGAACGCCGCCAAGTCGCGCTTCCTCGCCACCATGAGCCATGAGCTGCGCACGCCGCTCAACGCCATCATCGGCTTCTCGGAAATGCTCGCGCAAGAAGACATGATGCAGCTCGACAAGGCGCGCCGCCACGAATACGCCACCCTGATCGGCGACAGCGGCCATCACCTGCTGTCGGTCGTGAACGGCATTCTCGATATGTCGAAGATCGAGAGCGGCAATTTCGAGATCACGCCGGAGCCGTTCGCGCCGGCGCGCGTCGTCGGCACCTGTTGCGATCTGATGGCGCTGCGTGCGCGCGACGCCGGCATCGATCTTGTTTGCAGCATACCCGCGGACATGCCCAACATCGTTGCCGACAAGCGCGCCGTGAAACAGGTGCTCATCAATCTTCTCTCCAATGCTGTCAAGTTCACGCCGCGCGGCGGCACCGTCACCGTCACCGGCGAATGCAATTTCACGCACATGACCTTCACCGTGAAGGACACCGGGGTTGGAATCGGCGAGGACGATCTGCGCCGTGTCGGCGATCCGTTCTTCCAGGTGCGCACCGCCTATGACCGTTCGCATGACGGCACCGGGCTCGGCCTGTCGATCGTGAAAGGCCTGGTCGAGCTGCATGGCGGGGATATCAATATCCACAGCCGTCTCGGGCAGGGCACCAGCGTCATCGTGCGGCTGCCGATCGATTGTGAAACGACGCAGGTCATGGCGCCGGTGTCGAATGTGGAGCGTTTGCCGGTTCCCGAGCCGATCGCGGCGCCGGCCGAAACCAGGGTGAAGAAACGTGCCTGAGCGTGTTGCGACTGCCGATTCCGACTACGACAATGAGGGTGGCCTGCGTAGCCTGTTGAGCCGCGCGCTCGGCCGTTATCCGCGCGACATGATCGCGATCTTCGTGGCCATCGTTGCGGCCGGAATGATCTTCGTCAATGCGCTGTATCGTCAGCCGGGACCGCATCCGGCGCCGATCTTCGCCATCAAGCCGCGTCCGGTCGCAGTCGAGACCACGGCGGCCGTGAAGATCGCGCCGCATCCGCGCGTTGAGGCAACGGCTACCGGCCAGAAGACCGAAGCGCCGGTGCTGCAGAAGCTGGACGCGATGCCGCGCCCGCGCGTCGAACCGGTCAGGATCGAGACGACGCCGATACCCAAGCCGAAGCCCGATGCGATCGCGGCCTTGATCGGCGGAGCGCCGGCGCCGGCCGCAACGCCGACACCGTCCTCGAAGGTCGTTCTCGTGCAGCGCGCTTTGAATGATTTTGGATATGGGCCGGTGAAATCTTCCGGCAATGTCGGACCGGATACGACCGCGGCGATCCAGAAATTCGAACGCGAGCGCAAGTTGCCGGTGACCGGACAGATCTCGCCGCGTTTGCTGCGTGAACTCGCGGCGGTGACCGGGCGCGTGCTCGACTGAGACCGGCGTTAGCCAAGCTGGCCGGACATCAGAGGCGCGCGCGCATCAGCGCATCGACGATCGCGGCCAGCGCCACCAACGCAAAGCCTGTTCCCAACGCCGCCCATTCGCGCTGCGTGGCCCGCATCGTTGCGGCGGCGCCCAGACAGCCGACGAGACTGACCCACCCGCCTTCGAAAATGCCGGCGGCGGCGAATGCGACGAAAAGATTGCCCGGGGCGAGGCGCAGGAATCTCGGCCAAAGGCCGTCTTGGGGCAGGGCATCTGCCGCCAGAAAGCCGGCGGTCCGCATCGCATAGCTGGCGGCGCCGACCGCGAACACGGCGGCGAAAATCTGCCATTCAGCCGTCATCGCCGCCCATTGCGCTGACGAGCGTGCCCGCGACGCCGCCGACCAGCACTGCCCAGCCTTGGCCGACCGCGCTGGCGACGGCAATTGCGACGGCGGCGGAAACGCCCCACGGCAACAGGCTGCGCCGGCCGCGCCACTGGGTCGGCAGCAACGCCGCGACGAAAGCCAGCGGCAGGAAGGCGGCCGCGACCGCCAGCGGTCCGTGCGGTTTCAGCGGCAAGGCATGGCCGAACGCGGTGCCGCCGATCCAGCCGATCGCCATCGGCAGGCTGGCCCCCAGAAGATAGCCTGCGTCACGCCGGCCGCGCTCCGCCTCCGCGGTGGTCATCAGCCAGGATGCGTCGGCCAGGAAGAACAGCACCGGGAGCATCACGCGCCGGGACACATCGGGAAACAGTTGGCGCAGATGCGCTCCCATCACCAGATAGCGGGCGTTGATGGCGATGCATGCCGCCACCATGGCGCCAATCGGCAGCGGCAAGGCCCACAGACCCAGCGTCACGGCTTGCGCCGTGGCAGAATAGACGACCAAACTGAACAGCACCGCCGGTATGAAATCTAACCCCAAGCCCCGATAGGCAACGCCCATCGCGATCCCCGCGATCCCATTGCTGGCAATGAACGGAAGCGCGCCCAAAAAACCCCGCCGGAAGGCGGCCGCCGTGAATGCCGATGCGGGGGCGGTTGTTGTCATGGTCATGACCATTAGATAAGCAAAGGCCTATGTCAAGAGATACCGCGCGAGCAGCGACACAGTTCTTTGGCGGCCGGGTGTGCCTCGACTTCGCCAATACGATGGATTGGCGCACCTCGCAGGCACCGCAGGAACTGATCCCCGACTACGCTGCGCTGCTGTCCTGGAGCAAAGCGCGCCGGACCATGGCCACGGCGGCGATTGCAAAGCTCCAGGCGCGAGGCGAGCGGAAGGCTGCCGCAGCCGTCATGCAGCAAGCCTACGCGCTGCGGGCCGAGATCTGGAAAGTCGCCGAAGCCTTGCGCCGCGCAGAGCGCGTGCATCTTGAAGCGCTGAACCGAAGTCTCGCGGCGGTGCCGGCGCAGCCAAGGCTGATCCGGGACGGCGCCGGCTATGTCCACGACTTGCCGGGTGCGGCGCCCGAGGAGGTCCTGTGGCCTGTCCTCTGGTCATTGACCGCGCTGCTTGCGTCGGACGATGCAGGCCGCCTCGGCTGCTGCCAGGCGCACGGCTGCGGCTGGTTCTTCGTCGACGAGAGCCCGAACCATTCGCGGCTATGGTGCTCCAGCGAGGTCTGCGGCAATCGCGAGCGCGCGCGGCGGGCTTATGCCAAGCGGCGACCGAAGGCCGCCCGCCGGATGGCCAAGCCGGCCTGATCGCGAATTATCCGTGCACGCCTTGGACTTCTCCCGTAGATGAATGCGCGGATTCAAGTTCGCGCACGAGAAACGAGAACGGATCGATGCGTCTGAAATCCGGCATCTGGGTTGCCGCCTATCTGCGCCGCTGCCAGATCGAGGGCGCGGCCGCGGTGCTGCGCCGGCGCGGCGCCGAGGAGGCGGGCGCCATCTTTATCAAGGTCAGCCGTCTCGACGGCACCGCGGACGTTTATGGTCCCGCCCCGCAATCGGAGTTCGACGAAAGCAAGCCCAGCGAGCGCGCGTTCAGTCCGGCGCTCAAGGGCCTGCCGCTGCCGGAGGCCGACATCGAAGCCTATCTGGCGCGCCAGATCCGCTATGACCCGGATCTCTGGATCGTCGAAACCGAAGATCGCGCCGGGCGGCATTTCCTCGATCACGTCTTGAACTGACGCTTATCGATTTGAAGTTCCCGAACGCGCTTGCTGCGGGTGATGCAGGGACTTCAAATCGGCGTCACCGGCGTTGTCG
>JBBWZU010000323.1:0-2773 GCA_039649225.1 Hyphomicrobiales bacterium
TGTCGCGCTCGAGCTGGCAGGACTACAACAAGGATTATCTGTCGCGCGGCGGCGGCATCTATTCGCGCAACGCCAAGGAGATCGCGCTGAGCGACGACGCCGTCGCGCTGCTCGGTCTCGATGGCGAAAAGTTCACGCCGCAGCAGATCATGACGGCGATCCTCAAGCTCAATACCGATCTGCTCTGGTTCGGCGGCATCGGCACGTACATTCGCGCCTCCACCGAGACCGACGATCAGGCCGGCGACCGCGTCAACGATCCGATCCGCATCACCGGTGCGGCGCTGCGCTGCAAGGTGGTCGGCGAGGGCGCCAATCTCGGAATGACGCAGAAGGGCCGCATCGAAGCAGCGCAGCGCGGCGTGCGGCTCAACACCGACGCGATCGACAATTCGGCCGGCGTCAACACCTCGGACGTCGAGGTGAACATCAAGATCGCCGTCACGCCGGCGCTGCACGACGGGCGCCTGTCGGTCGAGGCGCGCGACCGGCTGCTGGTCGAGATGACTGACGAGGTCGCGCGCGTCGTGTTGCGCAACAACTATCAGCAGACGCTCGCGCTCTCACTGGCGCAGCGGCGCGGCCTGGAAGATCTCGGCTTCCAGCAGCGGCTGATGCAGACGCTGGAGGGGCGCGGCCTGCTCGACCGCGGCGTGGAGTACCTTCCCGACGACATGGAGATCGGCGAACGGCGCAAGCGCGGCCAGGGCCTGACGCGGCCCGAGCTGTCCGTACTGCTCGCCTACGCCAAGCTCACGCTCTATTCGGATTTGCTCGATTCCAGCGTACCGGATGATCCTTATCTCGGACGCGAGCTGGCGCGCTATTTCCCAAAAGAGCTGGTCGAGCGTTATCCCGATGCGCTCGAGCAGCACCGCCTGCGGCGCGAGATTATCTCGACGCAACTCACCAACTCGATGATCAACCGCGGGGGTCCGTCTTTCGCGGTGCGGATCGGCGATCAGACCGGCGCGCCGGCCGCCGCGATCGCGGCCGCGTTCTTTGTCGTGCGCAACAGCTACGACATGATCTCGCTCAATGCCGCGATCGATGGGCTCGACAACCGGATTACCGGCAAGCTGCAGCTTGAATTGTATGCTGCGGTCGAGGATCTGCTGCTCGACCGTATCGTGTGGTTCGTGCGCAATGTCGATATCTCGAAAGGGCTCGCCGACGTGGTCGAGCACTATCGCGGCGCGATCGAAGCCTTGAGCGCCGCGCTCTCTCGCGTGCTGCCGGAAGGCGCCGAGAAAGCCCGTGAGGCCCGCACCGCCGAACTGGCCAATGCGGGCGTGCCGGAGGAGCTGGCGAAAAGACTCGCGAGCCTGCCGGCGCTCGCCGCTGCGCCCGACATCGTGTCGGTCGCGGACCGCACCGAACGGCCGGTGCCCGAAGTGGCGGCGACATATTTCGCCGCCGGCGCCTTCTTCCAGCTCGATCGCATTGCCAGCGCGGCACGCGCCATCCAGGTGACGGATTACTTCGATCGCCTGGCGCTCGATCGCGCGCTGGATTCGATCGGAGAAGCTGAGCGCCGCATCACCGCGCAGATGTCCCGCAATGGCATCAGTGGCCCGGAGGCGGTCGACGCCTGGGTCGAGGCACGCGCCGGCGAAGTCGAACGCATCCGCGCCGCCGTGCACGGCATCGCGGGGTCCGGGCTGACGCTGTCGAAACTCAGCGTGGTGGCAAGCTTGCTGGGTGATCTGGTGAAGCAGTAAGCGCGCGCTTGCGCGCCTCAATGCCGAAAATGCCGCACGCCGGTGAACACCATCGCGATGCCGTGCTCGTCGGCGGCCTTGACCACCTCATCGTCGCGTATCGAACCGCCGGGCTGAATGACGGCGGTGGCGCCGGCCTCGATCGCCACCAATAACCCGTCGGCGAACGGGAAGAATGCGTCGGACGCCACGACCGAACCTTTGGTGAGCGGCGCCAGCAGTCCCAATTCCTTCGCCGCATCCTCCGCCTTGCGGACCGCGATCCGCGCGGAATCGACGCGACTCATCTGGCCCGCCCCGATGCCGACGGTGGCGCGATCTTTCGCGTAGATGATGGTGTTCGATTTGACGTGTTTGGCGACACGGAATGCGAAGCGCAAGTCGGACAACTCGGCTTCGGTCGGCGCGCGCTTCGTAACGGTCATGAGTTGCAACTCGTCGGCTACCGCGTTGTCGCGCGACTGCACCAGCAGGCCGCCGGCGACGGATTTCACCGTGAGCCCGGAAGCGCGCGGGTCGGGCAGGCCGCCGGCAAGCAGCAGCCGCAGGTTTTTCTTCTTGGCCACGATCGCAATGGCTTCCTCGGTGGCGCCGGGCGCGATGATGACCTCGGTCAGGATCTCGGTGACGGCGCGCGCCGTTTCGGCATCGAGAATCTGATTCACCGCGATAATTCCGCCAAAGGCGGACGTCGAATCGCAGGCGAGCGCCTTGCGGTAGGCGTCGATGAGGCTGGCACCTTCGGCAACGCCGCACGGGTTGGCATGCTTGACGATCACGCAGGCCGGACCGCGTTTTGGATCGAACTCCGCAATGCACTCGTAGGCCGCGTCGGTGTCGTTGATGTTGTTGTAGGAAAGCTGCTTGCCTTGCAGCTGGCGCGCGGTCGCAACGCCGAAACGTTGCTCGGGCGTACGGTAGAAAGCCGCACTCTGATGCGGATTCTCGCCGTAGCGCAGCGCCTCCACAAGCTTGCCGCCGAACGCCCGGTAGGCGGGCGCGGTTTCGCCAAGCTCATTCGCAAACCAGTTCGAGATCGCCGCATCGTAGGT
>JBBWZU010000337.1:0-5626 GCA_039649225.1 Hyphomicrobiales bacterium
GGCAGATAGACCTGCACCCAGGCATGCGTCGAGCCGCCGCCGACATAGCCATGCGCACGGTCGCCGGGAATGAAGAGATAGCCGGAGACGAAACGCGCGGCGATGCCGAGCCGGCGCAGCGCCTCGATCATGAACAGCGCATAGTCGCGGCAGGTGCCGGAACCGGTCTGCAGCGTGTCGAGCGGATGCTGGGTGCCCTGCTCGTGGCGCTTGCGATAGCGGAACGCCTCGCGGATGCCATGGGTCATGCCGCTCAGGATGTTGAAGGTCGGCGTCGGTCCCTCGGCGTCAAGAAATTTTCGCGCCCACGCCGACAGCTCGCCATTGGGATCGCCATATTGCGGCATCACGAATTGCTGCAGGTCCGGAAACTCCTCGTCGTCATAGAGGAACGGATAGAAGTAGGCGGGATCATCTGGCGTGAGCGCAAACTCCTCCTCCGGATTGTGCTCCACCGTCACTGTCGAGGTGAACGACAAGGTGTCGGCGCGCTCGTCGAAGGTTGCGATCGCAACGCTGTTGCCGAACACGTCGTGGATCCAGCGCAGCAGCATCGGCTGCGGCGCGATGTCGAGGCTGCTGGACAGCACCCGCAGATCATGGCCGTCGCGCGGGCGTAGCATGATCCGGTGCTCTCCGAACGCCACCGGGCGGTCGTAGTGATAAACGGTCTTGTGGTTGATGGTCAGGAGCGGCATCGTCAAACAATCATCGATTCTGGTACATCTAATCTAGGTCGAATCCTGCTCAATTGTAGATCGGAATGCCGCTTCGATAGGCACACCTTCAAGGAAAATGCTTTGGCCGCCGCCGCTGACACACCCCTACTCCTGAGCTCCGAAGATGTTCCTCCGGTCCGCGAATTCAACGCCGGTGGACGCTCGCCGTTCCTGTTGACCTGCGACCATTACGGAAGGCTGATCCCGCGCGTGCTCGGCGATCTCGGCCTGCCCGAGAGCGAACTGACGCGCCACATCGCCTGGGACATCGGCATTGCCGGCGTCGCGGAGGCGCTCTCACAACATCTCGATGCGCACCTGATCGTGCAGCGTTACTCGCGGCTCGTGATCGACTGCAACCGCCCGCCCGATGCTGCAAGCTCGATCCCGCGCATCAGCGAGGCCACGACGATATCAGGCAACGAAGGCATTTCGCGCGAGGCCGCCCTGACGCGGCGCGCGCAGATCTTCGATCCCTACCACCGGCGCATTGACGAGATCATCGACCAGCGCGGCCGCACGGGCCTGCCGACGGTGCTGGTGTCGCTGCACAGCTTTACGCCGGTCTACGCCGGGATCGCCCGGCCCTGGCATATCGGCACGCTCTATCACCGCGACACCCATCTGCCGCCGCTGCTGTTAAAACTGCTGCGCGCCGAGGGCGATCTCGTGGTCGGCGACAACGAGCCCTATGCGGTCAGCGACGAGACCGACTACACGATCCCCGTGCATGGCGAAGCGCGCGGGTTGATGAATACGGGGATCGAGATCCGCCAGGATTTGATTGGCGATGTGGCCGGCGAGAAGGCGTGGGCCGATCGGCTGGCGCGGATTTTTGGTGAAATCGAAGTGGCGTTGCGCGAACGGCAGTTGATTTAGCCGCGATTGCTTTTGACTGTTTGTGCGGCGGCGGCAATTCGTAGGGTGGGCAAAGCAACGCGTGCCCACCCTACCGAGCGGAGTGCTTGATGGTGGGCACGTCGCTAACGCGCCTTTGCCCACCCTACGAAGCTGCGCGTGCAGCAATGGTTGTCGGCCTAGCCGTGGACAGCCGCATAATACGCGACGCCCCAGATAAACGCGACGGACGCCCAGAGTATCCAGATTTGGCTCGTGCGAGGCTCCAGCACGGCTTCCGACGGATTAAGCGGATTGACGTAAACTTTGACTTTGGCGCCGTTGGGATATTTTCGGGCGAAGCGCTCCACCAGGCCCCTCGATGTCGACGAGACCTTGCCGCCGAGGCTGGCGTGCTGGCTGACATAATCGGTGCCGTTGAAGCGATACGCAAAGGAAACCTTGGACTGGAACGTGAGCTGGCTGCGTTCGCCGGGCTCCGACGACGCAGACATGAATTGTTCAAGGCCCGATGAATTGATGGTGCCGGGCACGACCGGCCATTTCCTCGCCAGCGAAGCCTGCCGGTGCAGCGCCAGCCCGAACAGCGCAATCAGAAATCCGAACGCGCTCATGGCGACGACAAACGGCGACACTTTGGAATTCGCAAGATGCTTCGATGCGAATTCGGTCAGCTGGTGCAGGCCGATGGCTGAGCCGAACACAATCGCCAGCACAATTGCGGTGCCGATGCCGAGGCAGCCCCATAGGCCCTTTGGCAGGTCGCGCTCCAGCACCGCCTGGTCCGGATGCAGCGGGTTGTAATAGACGGTGACGGCGGCGCCGGCCGGATATTTCGCGATGGTTTCGGCGACCTCGAAATTTCCACGATCCTCGCCAATGCTGACACGGTTGTTGCGCAGCTTGCGGCCGGCGACGGAATATTCGTAGACGATGTCGGCGAAGTTGCGCTCCTCGAAGCGATGCCCCTCTGCCCGGTCGCTGTCGATCACCTTGACCTGGCGTGTCTCGGCCTTCGACACCACCACCTTGCCGGCGGTGGAAGGCCATTCGCGCGCGGCGCGCACCTGCAGGGTCTTGTAGGCGGCAGCAACGAGCAGCAGCCCGAGCGGGGCGAGCAGCATCGCGTAGACGAACCACGGCAGATCGGGCAGCACGGCTTGTCCCCCAGAGACGGCTTGCGGTTAGACGCGCCGCCACCGCCGCAGGTTCATCAGCGCGCGCGGATCTACTTTGCCCGCATCAGCGCCAGCCAGATACCGCCGCCGATCATGAAGCCGCCGGAGATGCGCGACACCAGCCGCGTCCGCTGCTTGGAGAAGAACAGCCGCGCCCGGCCGGCCAGCAGCGCGTAGACCGCATCGGTCGAAGCCGCGATCACCATGAAGGTGATGCCGAGCAGCGCCACCTGCGGGAGGTGGGGTTTTTCCATGTCCATGAATTGCGGAATGAAGGCGCCAAAAAACACCAGCACCTTGGGGTTACTGAGCAGCACCAGAAAGCCCTTCAGGAAGAAGCCGCCGCGCGGCGGAGGCGGCGGTTCATCCGTGTTGACGCCTTCGACCGGTGAACGGATCAGCTTGACTCCGAGCCAGACCAGGTAGGCCGCGCCCGCAAAGCGCACCCAGTCGAACCAGTAGCCCAGGGTCGCCATCAGCGAAGTCAGGCCGATTGCGACGATGCCGATCACGATCGCCATGGCGGTTTGTACACCGGCGCAATTGATCAGCGCCGCGCGGGTGCCGTGCCGCAGGCCGTTGGCGATCAACAGCGTGACCACCGGACCCGGCAACAGCGCCAGCGCGATGCAGGCGGCGACAAAGGCGAGATAGGCTTGAAGGGACATGGGAAGGTTCCGGTGGGAGGGCGGTTACATCATTATGCATGTGCGGGGAAGAGGATGGAAGCTGTGCTTCACCATTCGCGACTGCTTCTGCTCCTTCTCCCCGCTCTTGCGGGGTCGAGACGAGCGAAGCTCGCTCTTAGAAGGTCGGGATGAGGGGCATCTCTCCGCGAAACGCTGTGGTCGTTGATAGACCTGTACCCCCTTGTATCTGCCCATTGAGCAAAATGTGCGATGGAAGCGACTGAGCGCTTTGGCCGGTGGCCACCGGCCAAAGCGCGCGGCGATGTCGCCCGATACCCCCTGGGTAACACCCGTGGGTGAGCCTGGGATCTTCGCCGTTGTCACGCACGACCGAACAGTCGGTTGATCACGATCGCACGAACAAGGCAGGTTACCGTGATGAAGATCATTTGTGGAGTGGATGTTTCGAAGGCCAAGCTTGATGCGTGCATCGAGCCCGGGGCGGCCTTTGCAAGTTTCGACAATACCCCGGCTGGGATCGCCGAGTTGTCGGCGTTCTGCCGTCAGCATGGGGCGGAACTGGCGGTGATGGAGGCGACCGGAGGTTATGAACGTCTGGCGTTTTTGTTGTTGTGGGAGACAGGCATGCCCTGCGCCATGACCAATCCGCGCAGTGTCCGCCTTTATGCCGAGGCGATGGGAATTCTGGAGAAGACCGACCGGCTCGACGCCAGCGTCATCGCCCGCTTCGCCCGTGCCAAGAATCTGCAGCCGACGCCGGCACCAACTTCGGCCCAACAGCGCATGAAAGCCCTTGTGGCAAGGCTCCGGCAGGTCACCGACGATCTTGTCGTGCAGAAGCAGCGCCGCTCCAGCCTGCTGGATAACGCCGAGATACTGGCCAGTCTCGATGAGGTGATCAAGCTGCTCAAGCGGCAGTCCCGCACCTTGGAGGGCGAGATCGCTTCGATGATCGACGACGATCCCCTGTGGGCACATCTGTCGGATACTTTCCGTTCGATCAAGGGAGTGGCCGATCGTACCGTTGCCTGGCTGGCAGCCGATCTGCCGGAGATCGGCACCTACTCCAACAAGGCCATTGCCAAGCTCGTAGGTGTCGCCCCAATCGCCAATGACAGTGGCAAGCGACGAGGCAAGCGGCCGGTCCGCGGCGGCCGCGCCAGTGTCCGCTCGATCCTGTTCCTGGTCGCCGCCACCGCTGCTCGCTACGACAAAAGCCTGGGTGACTTCCGTGACAGGTTGCTCGCAGCCGGAAAGGAAAAAATGGTCGTTCGTATCGCGCTCGCCCGAAAACTCCTCGTCCGCCTCAACGCAAAAGCACGCGACGCGCGTGCCCAATACGCCAATGCAACTTGACAAACCAGATAGTCGCTCACCCGGATTGCTTCGCAATCCGACCTCTCCCCGCAAGCGGGGCGAGGTTAGGACGCGCCGTCACCGCCCTTCCATCGCAGTCATCGCCCAGCGCGTCATCTCGCGGGTCGCCAGAAAGTCCAGCGCCGCGCGCCGCATCTCCGGCACGTCAGCCCTGCCGTGTGCGACGGCGACGAGGAGATCGCAGCGGCGCGAGACCGCGACGCCGATCGCGGCGTGCCGCAAACCGCCGGACATTTTGAGATCGTAGGCCCGGATCCGTCCGGGCATATCGGCGATCCAGACGACATCGCCCGGCGCCCGCGGCGCAAAATGCTCGCTCAACAGATCGAGATCGGCGACGCGATCGACTTCATCGTCGTCGGCGACGCCACGGTCGCAATTGCAGAAACCCATCTTCGGCCGCACATAGACCTCGACCTCGGCGCCGCATGCGGCCGCGCCGCAGCGAAAAGCCTTGCCGGCGGGCCAGCCGTCGCGGGGAAACGGCCAGGCGATTTCCTGCCACGCGCCGGTCCGTTCGTCCTGCCGCGGCGCCACATGCTGGTAGGCCGCAGCGCCCGACAGCGCACCGAGCGCCACCATGATGGACACAATCCAACGAGGCATCGTTTATTTCCTCACTGAATGCCGGCGACGGTACGCGCCGGGCCGGTTAGTTCCAGAATGTGCAGGCCGGTGTTGGCGCGATCGACGATATAGATGTAGCCGCGCTCGTCGGTTTCGACATTGTTGGTCTGGATCGCGACCTTGCAGCGATCCTGCTCGCCGATCTTGACGCAACGCTTGTCGGTCGCCGCTGTGATCGCCGGAATGAAATAGCCGACCTCCGTGGGGTGATAGGGAT
>JBBWZU010000339.1:0-4048 GCA_039649225.1 Hyphomicrobiales bacterium
AGACCGGTGGGCCTGGCATCACGGATGAAATTCGCGATCCCGCGCAGCAGGACTTCGCTGGTGTATTCGCCGGCCTTGGGCAACGCGCCCTTGCCGTGCAGGCGCGTCTGGATATCGGCGCGGCGCAACTCCGTGTTGACGCCCTGCTCGACATAGTCCGGATAGCCTTCCTCGACGATCAGTATGTCTTTCTTGCCGATGCAGAATTGCTTCACCTCGTCAGGAATCAGCGGATAGGCAAGGTTGAGGCAGTAGATCGGGATGCGGGCATTGCCGAAATGATCGGCGAGACCGAGGCGCGAGAGCGCGCGCAGCACCGTGTTGGTCAGTCCCCCGAGCACCACGATGCCGAGATCTTTCAGCTCGCCGTCGAAGAGCTCATTGAGCTTATGCTCGCGCGCGAAAGCCTGCGCGGCCGGCAACCTCTCGTCGACCTTGAGCTTCTCCTGCACGAAGGTGAGCGGCGGATGCGCCAGCTTGGCGTAGTTGAAGCGCGCGGGGCTCTCGATGCGGTTGAGACCTGATGCCGCGGAAGCGCGATTGTTCTTGGCGGTGAACTCGCCGGTGACGTGACAGGCGCGCACGCGCAGCTCCAGCATCACGGGCGCATGCGTTGCCTCGGAAAGCTCGAATCCCTTCTCGACCATGCGCACGATGGTCGGCAGATCCGGCCGCGGATCGAGCAGCCACATCGAGGACTTCATCGCATAGGCATAGGAGCGCTCCTGGATCACGCTCGCGCCCTCGCCATAGTCCTCGCCGAGGATGATCATGGCGCCGCCGAGCACGCCGGGCGAAGAGAGATTGGAGAGCGCGTCGGCCGCCACATTGGTGCCGACGATGGATTTCCATGTCACGGCGCCGCGCAGCGGATAATTGATCGAGGCGCCGAGCATCGCGGCCGCGGAGGCCTCGTTGGTGCAGGTCTCAAGATGCACACCGAGCTCGGCCATCATGTCTTCGGCATCGACCAGCACGTCGAGCAGATGCGACACCGGGGCGCCCTGATAGCCGCCGACGTAGGCCACTCCAGACTGCAGCAGCGCCTTGGTGACCGCCAAAATGCCTTCTCCACGGAAGGTCTCGCCGTCGCCGAGCTTTAGCGCCTGCACTTCCTTGGTAAACGAGCGTTCCGCCATTTTGGGTCCCCGGAGCTTCTTTGGCGGCACTTTAGCAGAACTCGAAGGAGAATTTGCACCCCCACGATTGAACCCTTCGGCGCCACCCGCCGACCAAATTATTCAAGGGTCTTCAGGCGGATACAGTCGTGCAGGCGCAAATGTCCTTCGTTTCGGTCGATTTCGAGCGGGAAGCCTTCGTGTTCCGCATGCCGGACGGCCTGCCGGTCTACACGCATTATTCGTTCCTGTTCACCGCAATGATCGTCACCGCACCGCTCTGGTTCCAGGGACGGCTGTCCAGCATCGTGATCGCGTTGGCGCTGGCGGTGGTCCTGTTTTTGTCCATTCTCGCCCACGAGCTCGGCCATGTCGTCGCCGCGCGGGCGCAGCAAGCGCGCGCCAGAAGCATCGAGATCGGCCTGTTTGGCGGCCTGGCCAATTTGGAGTGGGATTTTCGCGCAATCGCAATGCGGCGGGTCGCGCTCGCTGGACCCGTCGTCAACCTGGGGCTCGCCGGGGCGTTCTTCGCACTCTATTGGCTTGTGGCCCAATACGGCGCGGCGGAAGCGCCGCGATCCGTCGCGCCGTTCGAGGCGCCCGCCATCCTGTCGCGCACGCTGCTGCTTGCCTCCATCCTCAACCTCGGCCTGGGCCTCCTCAACCTGCTGCCGGCCTTTCCGCTCGATGGCGGAACGATCGCGCAGGACCTGCTCGGCGAGCGCCTCGGCAACCGCCGCGCCACGCTGATCGTCGGCATCTGCGGCCTTGTGCTGACAGGCATCGGCACCATCGTCGGTCTCGCGATGCTGCTGGTCGGGACGCCGATCTTCGCGCCATTGTCGTTTCGGCAGAACTGGCGCGCGATCGTCGAGAACTGGCGCGGCGGACCGCGTCAGCCGCCAAAGACATCGGCCTTCGCAAAATCCTCCAAGGTGGTTACCTTCCGGCCCCGTTGAAGAAACCCGGAGGAACCCCGTGATCCACGTCATCGCCATCATCACCGCCAAGCCCGGCCAGCGCGCCGCAATACTCAACAATTTTGCCGCCAATCGCCCGGCCGTGCTCGCGGAGGCCGGCTGCATCGAATACGGCGCGGCGGTGGACGTCGAGACTATGGGAACGGCCGCGTACGGCCCCGACGCCTTCGTGGTGATCGAGAAATGGGAGAGCGAAGACGCGCTCAAGGCGCATGCCGCCGCTCCGCACATGAAAGCCTACGGCGAAAAGAACAAGGATCTGGTCGCGAGCCGCGTGATCCATGTGCTGAAGCCGGTGTAATGGGCGCCGCAGCTACGGCCGCTTCATCCCAACTTCGCCAAGATATTCGTCGACATCGAAGCCCAATTCCTCGGCACGCGCGAGAAACACTTTTGCGGCCTCGGGGTCCTTCGGCATGCCGTCGCCGCGCATGGCCATCACGCCGAGCGCCGCGGCGGCCCGGCCGATGCCCTTATCGGCGGCGCGGCGATACCACTTCACGGATTCTACCGGATCCCGTGCGATGCCCGCCATCCCACCGGTTGCATAGAATGCACCGAGATTTGCCATTGCGCGCGGCTGCTCGCGGTTCGCGGCTTCCTGCAGATAGAAGACGGCCTTCGGTTTTTCACCGATACCGTTCATCGCATAGGCGAACAATTCAAACAGCGCGTCAGGATTGCCGCGCGCGGCGGCCTCCTGATGCAGCCGCAGGCTTCCCGCGATGTCCTTTTGCTGGCCGTGACCAGTATAGGCCATCAGGCCGAGGAGGTAGCGCGCATCGCCGCCTGGGTCGTCCTCGAGCGCTTTCAGCGCATAGGCATGCGCCTCGTCGTAGCGTTCGAAGGTCCAATAGAGATTGTAGGCTGCAAGATAGTTGCCGTAGTCCGAGCCAAGATCGGCGGCCTTCTTATAGGCGGCAAGCGCCTCTTCGCGGTTCTCGGGCGCGCCCCAGCCGTTCCACAGACAACGGCCGTAGTCGATCCATGCCTCGGAAAGCCCGCCTTGTGCGGCCTCGCGCAATGCACGCGCCATCACGGTACGCGCATCGGTGATATTTGGCACCGTGCCGGCCTCGATGTCCTTGAAGATTCCGACAGCCAGATCGTAAAGGCCGCGGTCGCGCGCGGGAGAATGCGCTTCCGCCAGCAGAGACATGATTGCGGCTGAATGCGTCACGGCTCGTCCGTTTTCGTGTTGCGCGAAAGCCACCGATGCGCCTATGGCCATCGCGCCGAGAAACGCGAGCGATCGAACAATCATGATGCACCTTGCTCGCACAGGCGTATTTCTCACCGAATTCCTCATCCGCGCATGACGGGACCGGCGCCAGTGCCGTCCAGCGGCAGCCTTGCAGTCGATGGCCGGGTGCGCGGCCCGCGCTCCGTCATTGGTCGGCCCACCCGGTGATCAGGTTCGAACGCCGCCCAACGCACGCACACGTGAACGAGTGGGACGTCCGATTCCGCATTCCGTTGACACAAAGCACACGCTAGGCTTGCGATGCGGCCAAAATATAAAACCCAAATACAGACCAAGGGAGGATTTGCCATGACGGCAGCCATGCACGCCGGTGGTCTTGCGACACTGGCGCTCGTCGCGACGCTCGCAGCCACGCAACCGGGCCTCGCACAGAACCTCAAGTATAAGCCGATCAGCGTGAAGACGCCGGACGGCCTGACGATTTCGGCGCAGGAATGGGGCAACCCGAACGGCCCGGAAATCCTGCTCGTCCACGGCTTCGCGCAGAGCCATCTGTCCTGGATGCGCCAGGTCGACAGCGACCTCGCCAAGGAATTCCGTATCATCACCTATGACCTGCGCGGCCACGGCAATTCCGCCAAGCCGCTCGACAAGGCGCCCTATCACGACAACAAGGCATGGGGTGACGAGGTCAAGGCCGTGATGGATGCGGCGGGCCTCCGGCGCCCAGTCCTGGTCGGCTGGTC
>JBBWZU010000370.1:0-2933 GCA_039649225.1 Hyphomicrobiales bacterium
AGCGTAAGTCAAAGGCTCAGCCAGGGCGCGGGCGGTCAAGGCCCAGTAGCCGGCGCCGTAGAGCGCAAAGATGATGGCAGCCACCGACGACACGGCGGAGGCGGCAATCTGCGCGCGCAACAATGCACCAAACTGCAAGGCTCGGCGAAGCAGAGCCCGCTGCACGGCCGTGAATCCGGAGAAAACAAACGTGAGACTCAGGATGGCTGCGACCGGCGCTACCCGAGGGTCTCGATAGAAAACGCCGATCAACGGAGACGCTGCCAGGAACAGCCCGGCGAAAGCGAATCCGGCCAACAAATTGACGCGAAACACCGCGGAGGCTTGCTCCTCGTTCAGGTCGCGTTGTTGAAGCACCGCAGAGGCCAGCCCTAAGTCGCCGAAATTCATGATGATGTAGACGAAGGGTGTTGCCATCGCGAACACCCCGAAATCGGAGGGCGTGAGCAACCGCGCGAGAATGGCCAGGGCAGCGAACTGGAACAAGAACTCTATGCTGCGGCCGGTGAGGTTCAGAACGCTCGCGCGTTGAGCGTCCTGCTTCAGCCGATGGCTCGAAACTTCAAAGAGCGGATGCATCTGACACTCCGCCACCAAGAGCTGAACTGAGTTCGTACCTGGAGGAGCTGCGCAAGTCGGATGTGCGCACCCCGGCTCCGTGTCCGCGCGTGACCTCAAATCGTGCTTCGTGTATAGTTCATGCGCCGAGCGCCAACGCAATGGGCTACGCACGATGGCCAATACTATCGCGGCGGTAATCCCAGTCTACAACAAAGAACCTTATGTTGCGCGGGCGATCGCTTCGGTCCTCGCGCAGACTAGGCCTGTTGACGAAATCATCATCGTCGATGACGCGTCCACCGATGGCGGCCTTGCACGGATAGCGGCATTTCGAGATGCGCGGATACGACTGCTTCGGCGCGCTAAGTCCGGACCGGGTCCGTCTCCGGCGCGAAACTTGGCGATCCGCTCTGCAAGATCGGAGTGGATTGCGTTCCTCGATGCCGATGATGAGTGGGACACGGAGTTCATTGAGGAGCTTGCGAACGCAGAGCGCCAGGCGTCCGAGACCGTCGGATGTCTGTTTACGGGCTGGCGGAATATCTGGACAAATGGATCCATAACCCGGGATGAGTACAGCGAGAAATACGAGGGCACGCGCTTTGGGCGGCTGAATTTCGATACTTTCATTTCCAATTGGCTGGATCTTGACTCATGTCCCATGTGCGCCTCGGCGATTGCTATTCGCCGCGACATTTTGCTGGCGGCGGGCTTATTCCCGACGCGTTGCGTGCAGGGCGAGGATAAAGACACATGGGTTCGAGTTATGGCGCTGACGGATGCCATGAGTTCGTCAAGAGTCTGCAGCTCTTATTACCGGGAGACGACAAACCAACACAGTCGAACCGGCAGCTCTAACCTCCGCCATTGCTTGTGTGCTACACTCGAGGAAATGATATCAAACGCCTCGGCCAGGCGCCGTCGTCTGCTCATGCGGCTTTTTAATCACCAGGTGTTCGAATATGCCCGTCATGTCGCCCCACCCGAACGCGTATCGCCGGACATTTATCGTGGCTTCTTTGTTTCGGTCGGTCTGCAACGGTACCTGTTTTTGCTTGCGCTCTCGTACCTGCCCCTCCCCATGCTGCAACTATGCCGCAGCTGCATCCTTGGGACGAGGAGGCTGATCGCGAAGGCCAAATCCGCCAAACCCTGGGAGTGAACTTTGTTGCCCATTCGGCCGTGCCTCTCGTGATGCCTCGCAGCGTGATGTGACGCGGGGCCGAGTTCCGGGGCCTTGGTGCAATAATCGGGAGCGGCGCGGACATTGTGCGCCGTCACATCGCCTTCGTTGCCGCCGCGACCAAGGCCTTCTGGGTCCACAGCCAATTCGGCAGGCGACGCAATGACATGCCAGCCCGACCTGATATTCGACATCGGTTCGCATAAGGGCGAAGACACCGATTTCTATCTCAAGAAAGCGTTCAAAGTCGTCGCCTTCGAAGCCAATCCCAAGCTCGTCGCCCATTGCAAGACCCGGTTTGCCGACGCGATAGCAGATCGGCGCTTGCGGATCGTTGAGGGAGCCATCGCTCCGGAAGCAGCAGGCGAGCGCATCGTTTTCTATGAGAACCTGCAGGCATCCGTCTGGGGCACCATTGGTGCAAGCTGGGCAGAACGAAATCGAACTCTTGGAACACAATCAGTCAGGGTCGAAGTCGAGCGGGTCGACATTGTGGAGGCGTTCCGAACCTATGGAGTTCCATTCTATTTGAAGATCGACATCGAGGGCGCCGATTGCGTGGTCTTGGAGGGTCTACGGCAACTTGAAGACCGGCCGCGTTATATATCGATCGAGGCCGAAAAAGTCGATTTTGTGCGGCTCGTCGCCGAGCTGAACGCTCTGCGAGATCTGGGATACCACAGGTTTAAGGTGGTGCAGCAGGCTCAAATCCCAGGTAGTCGAATTGCGACTACGACGCGTCGCGGCCAGCGGCTTGATTACGTCTTCGAAGACAGTGCGTCCGGTTCGTTTGGGGATGACCTTGCCGGAGGCTGGTTGAGCTACGATCAGTGCATACGAAAATACCACAGGATTTTTTGGCTCTACCGTTTCTTTGGTGAGCACTCAATTCTGCATGGCTTGCCCGGGGGACAATGGTTCATCTGGCGGTTGGGGCGCTTGCTGCAAAAGCCATTGCCCGGTTGGTACGATACCCACGCCAGGTTGGAATAGTACCGGCAAGCGCGTATGTGGCCCGGCGGACGTGACTGACGCGGAACAACGAGCAATGGAGCTTAGTCGAACCGTGATGCGCGGTGACCGAATGAAAACATGTTCTCGCCGCGCTGCATATAATCACGGCGATGAGCAGTGAGGCCCGAGAACACCACGTGCCCCGTGCCCCGCCAGCCGCCCAGATAATCGTGCA
>JBBWZU010000376.1:0-5164 GCA_039649225.1 Hyphomicrobiales bacterium
GGCTTGTTGGCGATCAACAGCGCGCCGGTCGCGCCGATCAGGCCGAGCGGCGCCGTGACGAACACCAGCGCAAGGCGCGAGAAGCTCTGCATCTGGATCATCAGCAGCGCCAGCATCACCACAGCCATGATCGGGAACACCGCGGCCAGCGCGACGTTCGCCTTGGCGCTTTCCTCGATCGAGCCGCCGGTCTCGATGCGATACCCATAGGGCAGGGCGTCGATGATCGGCTGGAGCTTGGGCGCGATCTCCTTGCTGACATCGGGCGGCTGTACGCCGTCGATGACGTCGCCGCGCGCGGTCAGCACCAGGTCGCGGTTGCGCCGCCACAGGATCGGCTCCTCATATTCGTAGTTGAGCCGCGCGATCTGCGACAGCGGAACCGGCACGCCATCGCGCGTCACCATTGTCAGGGTCGGCAGGCGGCCGAGCTCGAGGCGCTCGGACGGTATCGCGCGCGCCACGACGTCGATGTTCTCGATGCCTTCGCGGTATTGCGTCACGGTGAGCCCGCTCACCAGCGTCTGCAGCGTCTGCGCGACATCCTGCGGGGTGAGACCGAGCGCACGCGCGCGGTCCTGATCGACATCGAGGCGGATCGACTTGACCTGCTCGCTCCAGTCGAGATGCGCGTCGATGATCCTGGAATTGCCCGCCATGATCTTGCGCACGTCCTCGGCGATCGCCCGCACTTTCATCGGATCGGGTCCGATCACGCGGAACTGGACCGGGAAACCGACCGGCGGGCCGAACACGAAGCGGTCGACGCGCGTGCGCGCCTCTCCCAGCGCGCCGTCGGCGATCGCCTTTTCGAGCCGTGATTTGACGCGCTCACGCGCCTCGAGATCCTTGGTGACGATCACGATCTGCGCGAAGTTGGAGTTCGGCAGCACCGGGTTGAGGCCGAGCCAGAAGCGCGGCGCGCCCTGGCCGACATAGGTCGTGTAGGTCGCCACATCCTTGTCGTTGCCGATCAGCTTTTCAGCCGACTTCGCGGTTGCGTCGGTCACGCCGATCGCGGTGCCTTCAGGCAGGCGCATCTCCAGGAACAGTTCGGTGCGCGTCGAGGTCGGAAAGAACTGCTGCTGCACCAAGCCGAAGCTCGCGATCGACGTGACGAACATCAGCACCGTGACGACGACGACCGACTTGCGCCAGCGCAGGCAGAAATCGATCAGCCGGCGCAACGCATTGTAGGGGCGGGTGTCATAGATGGCTTCGGGATTCTTGTGGGCGCCGTGCTTGACGAAATCCGGCAGGAGCTTCAGGCCAAGATAGGGCGTGAACAGCACGGCGACGAACCACGACGCAATCAGCGCCAAGCCGACGACCCAGAAAATTCCGCCGGCATATTCGCCCGCGCTCGATTTGGCAAAGCCCACGGGCAGAAAACCGGCCGCCGTCACCAGCGTGCCGGTTAGCATCGGGAACGCCGTGGAGGTCCAGGCGAAGGTCGCGGCGCGTGCGCGGCTCCATCCCTGTTCCATCTTCACCACCATCATCTCGATCGCGATGATGGCGTCGTCGACCAGCAGCCCAAGCGCGATGATCAGCGCGCCGAGTGTGATCCGGTGCAGGTCCATGCCCCAGGTGTACATCGCGATGAACACGATCGCGAGCACGAGCGGAACCGAGAGCGCCACCACGATGCCGGTGCGCCAGCCGAGCGACAGGAAGCTCACCACCAGCACGATCGCGAGCGCCTCGGCGAAGCTGTGCAGGAATTCGGTGACGGATGTTTCGACGATCTGCGGCTGATCGGCGATCTGCGTCACCTCGACGCCGACCGGAAGTTCGAAGGTGATCGCCCGCATCGCCTTCTTCAGGTTCTCGCCCAGCGTCACGATGTTGGCGCCGTCCTGCATGGCGACGCCGAGGCCGATCGCCGGCTTGGCCCCAGTGCGCACGATGAAACTCGCCGGATCCTCATAGCCGCGCTTGACGGTCGCGATGTCGCCGAGACGAAACACCTGCCCGTTCGCCTGCACCGGCACGGCCGCGATTGCGTCGACGCCCGAGAAGGCGCCGGTGACACGCAGATTGATCCGATCCGACGAGGTATCGACCGATCCGCCGGCGACGACGGAATTCTGCCGGGTGACGCTGTCGAAGATCTGCTGCGGCGTCAGGCCGAGCGTCGCAAGCTTGGCGTGGCTGAACTCGATGAAGATGCGCTGCGGCCGCTCGCCGATGATGTCGACTTTGTTGACGTCAGGCACGCGCAGCAGGCGCTGGCGGATGTCTTCGGCGCGTGTCTTGAGCTCGGCGAGCGTCAGGCCGTCGGCTGACAGCATATAGAGTGCCGAATAAACATCGCCGTATTCGTCATTGAAGTTCGGACCGGTGATGCCGGACGGCAGCGAGCTCTTGATGTCGCCGACCTTCTTGCGGACCTGGTACCACAGGTCCTTGACCTTGGCGGGCGGGGTGCGGTCGCTGAGATTCACCCGGATGAACGAAACGCCCGGCTGCGAATAGCTCTCGACCCGGTCGAGAAACGGCAGCTCCTGCAATTTCTTCTCGATCTTGTCGGCGACCTGCGCCTGCATCTCGGTCGCGGTCGCGCCCGGCCAGGAGACGTTGACCACCATCACCTTGATGGTGAAGTTGGGATCCTCGGCGCGGCCGAGATTGAGGTAGGAGAAGATACCGGCCGCGCTGAGCAGCAGGATCATGAACAGGACGAGAGGACGGTGCGTGATCGCCCATTCGGACAGGTTCAGGCTCTTCATTGGCCGCCCCTTTTTGCTGTTCGGGTTAACGCAGTTCGATCGTGCGGACCTTGAGGCCCGCTTCAAGCTTCTGCACGCCGAGCGTGACGACCTTGTCGCCGCCGTTGACGCCGGACGTCACGACCGCGGTGTCTTCGCCAAATGACGTCACCGTCACGGGCCGTTGTGCCAACGCGCCGGAGTCATCCACCACGTAGACGATCGGGCCGGTGCCGCGATTGAGGATTGCCGAGAGCGGAAGCCGGGCAACCGAAGCATTCTGGGCGCGCGCGAGCGTGACGGTCGCTGTCATGCCGAATGCGACGCTGTCGTCGGCGTCCTTGATGGTGAAGCGCGCCGCATAGGTGCGGCTCGCCGCATCGGCTTGCGGCGAGAGCTCACGCAAGGTGGCCTCGAAGCTGCGCTCGCGCTCCGACCACAGCCGCACCGTCGCGTTCGATTTGCGCGCTTCGCCGAGCCAGGTCTCGGGCAGCGCGACCACGGCTTCCTTTTCGCCGCGATGGGCAAGACGGGCGACGGCCTGCCCAATCGCGACCACCTGACCGGCCTCCGCGAGCGTCGCCGTGATCACGCCGTCGGCGTCGGCTTTGAGATCCCCATAGGCGAGCTGGTTGCGCGCCAGATCGAGCGCGCGCTTGGCCCGTTCCAGACGGCCTTCGGCTTCGTCCTTGGCCAGCTTCTTGCGATCGAAGTCCGCGACCGACGCAAAGCCGCGTGTCCGCAGCGCCGTGTAGCGTTCGAGATCGGCGGCGGTCTGGATGAGATTGGAGTTTGCCGCGCTGATCTCGGCCTCGGCACTTTCGGTCTGCAGTCTCAGGTCCTGCGGGTCGAGCCGGGCGATCACATCGCCGGCGTGGACGCGGTCACCGACATTGACCAGGCGGGCGATGATCTTGCCGGCGACACGAAATCCGAGGTCGGTCTCGTAGCGCGCCCGCACCACGCCGACGAAGTCGCGCGCGGCATTTTCGTTCTCAAAGGCCACGCGTTGCACCTGCACCGGCCGCTCGCTTTTGGCTACGGGCGCGGTGTTCGCCTCGCAGCCGGCGAGCAGCAGCAGAGCGGGCAGGGCGATCAAGGGGTTGAGGCGTGAGGGAGACATTTGGGAGCTCCTGCGATCACTGAAGCGTGAGGTGTGACGAAATGCTTAAATCGTCAGCATTCAGGCGAGAAAGGACGGCTGGGGAGTGGCTGGCGATACGCATGAGGTGATGTCCTTTGGCCGGTGCCCGCAGGCCTAAAGTCCGGTGAGGTTATGAGCGCGCCGTTTCGGCCGATTGTCCCGATTGTAAAGTTATGTGAAGCGGGAGCGTCTGACGTTGCCACATGGCTCAGCTCCGCGGCGTGATGGCGCGCAGCAGGAAGCGGATCGTTGCGCGCGCTTGCGGGTCGAGGTCTTGGCCATCCTGCAGGCCTTCGGCCAGCATCAGCGGATGACAGAAGGCCACCATGGCTTTCTTGATCAGCAGCGAGGTCTCGTGCGGCTCGACGCGTTCGAATTCACCGCTTTCGATTCCATCGCGCAGGATCACCTCGATAATTGCGCGAATGCGCTCCATATGGGCCTGAACGGCTTCCCAATTGTTCTCCATCGCGACGAGAACAATGTCGTTGACGCGCTTTTCCTCGATCAGGTTTTCCAGGTGGTACTTCATGATCTCGAGGAAGAGACGCTCGATGCGTGCGCCGGCGGACGCGCGCGAGCGCGCAACCGCCCAGGCCTTCTCGTCGAGCTCGCCGAGGCAACGCTGGCAGATCGCTTCGACGATCGCGTTCTTGGAGGGGAAGAAGCGATAGACATTGGCCGGCGACATGCCGAGTTCGCCCGCGATGTCGGCCACGGCGGTTTTGGCAAAGCCAAGCCGGCGGAACAGGGCTTCCGCGGTTTCGACGATACGGGCCCGGGTATCATCCGGTTTGACTTTGGGCTGCGCGTGCATGGTCTCGGTTCACTTGATGACTGACGAATGTTATAATTCATCAGTTCTGAAAGTCAAGGGTAGGCTGGCTGTTAGGACGCCCGGCGCGGCGCAAGCGGCTTGAGCTGGGAGTGCTTTGATACGAGTGAAGGCGCGGTCCGGTCTTGCCCGCCTAAAAGAAAGCGAGCGTTTCGCAACCGACGCCGGCCGCAAACCGTCGCGACACCGTCCGGCCCGCCAGATCGATGACGTGAATGCTGCCGTCGCCCTGACAGGCGACGAACAGCGCATCGCCCTCAAAGGCCGCGTCCATCGGCTGCTTGCCGACGGCAAGCGTCGTCTGATGCGTGAACGTTGCGTCGATCAGTGTTGCGGTCGCGCTTTGCAGGCTGGTGACGAGCAGGATTTTGCCATCCGGACTGTAGCGCGCGACCTGCGCGGCCTTCGGCACACCATCGAGTGTCACTGTCCGCACCAGATCGAAGCTCGTGCTGTCGACCAGAAACAGCACCG